>NZ_PJAP01000314.1:0-6989 GCF_002836795.1 Shewanella sp. 11B5
ATCAACAAGGCATTGTCCATACAGACTTAAAACCTTCAAATATCTTCCTCACCCGCCAAGGAAATATTAAAGTTTTTGATTTTGGCGTTGCAAAAAATTTACAGCAAAGAGAAGACCGATACGCATTTGCTGAAGTCGATCAAGATTCTTCTTTAACAGGTTATACCCCAGCTTATGCCAGTTTTGAGCAGTTATCTGGAGAAGATGCCTGCGCGGCAGACGATATTTTTGCTTTTTCGTGTATTAGCTATGAGCTGCTAACAAGTAAACATCCTTATAACCGTGTAGCTGCAAATGAAGTTGATATCACTAACAATAAGTTGATTAAACCCAAATATATTAGTACACGATTATGGCCTATGTTGAAGAAAGGTCTCGCACTGAAAAAAGAACAACGTGCGCCTTCTATCGAGCTGATTATCAATAAGTTCCACAGTAAAAGTTGGCCACTACTCACCGCTATTGCTGCAGGTGCTGTACTTGTGATCAGTGGGTTTCAAATTCAACAGTATTATCAGGTTCAATTAGACGACTTACAAAATAAAGTCGCGCTGACAAATAAGGCCAAAAGCGAAGTTCAAGCATTTGAATTTATTCCTGCTTCAGCATTATTAGCCCAGATAGAAGATATTCCAGAAGATAAAACGCTAATTAAGAATGGTTTGTTAAAGACGCATCAATCTGAAGTGTTGGATATTGTTGAGCAACGTATTGCTTCTTTACCGAAAAGCGATAATGGTCTGTATCAAGATTATGAAAAAATAGCACAAGTTATTAATGATATAGAACGATTTTATCCTGATTCAGTTCGCTTACTACAAATGAAAAATCAAGCTGAGAGAAGTAAACAATCTGTTGTAGATGCACTGTCTGAACGATTAAGTCTTTTATTATCTCAAGCCCGTTATAACGAACAGGGAAGTAATAATATTCAAGCCATTGTTGAAGGGTTAACGTTTGTCGAGCCTGGATATGCATACACCGCCAGCAATGAAGAATACACTCTCTATGCAAGCACATTTAATAACGCCTTAAAGAAACATGATATTACTCAAATTGATGGGTTGATTACTACCGGCGAATATATTTTTGCAAACTATCCAAAAGCTAAGTCATTAATTGAATATGGCGCTGAATTAAAAGTGGCGGTTAAAAGGTTAAATGACTATCACGATTTAACGGCAAAAGGTAAAACTGCCAGCTATCCATACGATGCTGCTGAAGTTTATTACCGAGATACATTTAATCAATTAACCGTGAGGTTGGATGCGATTGATAATCCGAAAGACTTACATGAGTTTGATAAAGAAGTTAGGGGGCTCGCCACGAATTTACCTGATGACTTTGAACCCTTGCTAACGCTTGATAAACGTTTAGCCGCTTCATTTTTACGCCAAGCAAATGTGTATCTTGATAAGCAATATCTGAAGACAGCCAGAGAGTTATTTGCCAGAGGAAATGAAATGTATGAACGTCTCAATGGTGTTCAACGCTTATAACTCACTGGGTATGATGGCTAGTCAATAAGTTGATGAAGGAAGATGTAATAGAAATGGAATTATCGCTAGAGATTGTGAGTTATCACAGGTTATCCCCTGAGCAAGTCATAACAAAAGATGTCACAGACACCTTAACGTTAGGGCGCTCTGATGTATGTGACTGGTACATGCCTGATCCTGAAAAAGTGGTATCTGGTACTCATGCTCGGATCATTAAGCGCAGTGATGACTTTTTCATTGAGGATTTATCAACCAATGGGTTATATGTCAATCGGGCTGTCGAAGCGTTAGGCGCCAATCGTGAACATAAAATTGAACACGATGATTTGTTCACTTTTGGTGATTATGAGATCAGCGCGAAGTTACAAATGTTAAATGTGACCTCCAATAGTCATGTTCAGCAAGATGTACATGACGCACCGCCAGTAGCGACTTTGCAGCAAAATAAAGTCATTCCAGCAGCTTCTTCTTCATCAATGCTTGATACTGGGTTTGAGTCCGATTTAGCAGGATTTGATTCTGCTATGTTATTGAACCAATCTCGACAACAATCAGCAGGTCTCTCGCAGATTAACGCTGATTTACAAGACCATTTTCAACCACCTGTTGCCATTCCAGAAGAATGGGATAAAGATATTTTTGGGCAAGGCTCTCAAGCTCATACACAAGCAGATACCCGGTCTGTTGTTCCGCAAGAGCCCATGCCTCAGGTTTCTCAAGCTTCAGTTAACCCTATCAAAGTGCCTGAAGTTGTAAAAGCTGAGGTAAAAAAAGTGGCCCCCGAGGCACCCAATACCAAGGCGTCAGTTAGTACTCTGGTAAGCCCAGCATCTGCATTAAGCAAAGCATTTTTCCAAGGTTTGGGAGTCAATGAACACGATTATGTCAATGTGTTAACTGAAGAATTGATGTTTGAACTGGGCCAAAGCATGCAGTTTATGTTGACAGGACTGATGGAATCACTACGTCAACGTTCAAAGCTGAAGACTGAGTTTAGGATCAATCAAACGACATTCCAGCAGCGTGAAAATAATCCATTGAAATTTTCGGCCAATATTGATGATGTATTTCAAAATTTATTTTTAAGGAAAAGTGCGAGTTTCTTGTCATCTCAACAAGCTATCACCGAAGCTTTTAATGACGGTCGAAAGCATGATACCGCTTTAACTGCAGGCACATTAGGCGCTATCCGTGGATTGCTAAATCAATTAGATCCTGAATTTATTGAAACCAAAAGTCAAAACCAGTCGCTTACAGACATGTTAGTGCCGGGACAGAAACAGATGCGCCAATGGAAAGTATATAAAAGCTTACATTCCAATTTAAAAACAGAATTTATGCAAGACAGTGCTGCAGCATTATCAGATGATTTTGTTAAAGCATACGACAATAAAATTAAAACATTATAAATTATTAAGGGCTAATAAATGAAATTGAAGTTAGGTCTATATCAAATTGTATTAGTAAGCTTTTTATTACTTATCACTGGCTGTAAAACGATTAATGCTGTCGTCCCACCATCGACAGATATTACCTTTAATGCCAGTGCTGACATTAATCCAGACATTAACGATCGGCCATCACCAGTGGTGGTGAAAATATTTGAATTATCATCAAGAACTATCTTTGATACTCAAGATTTTTTTACCCTTGATGAGTCAGCAGAAAATGTGCTTGGTCCAGATCTTATCCGTAAGGATGAGCTGGAATTACAACCATCAGAAACGCGTGAGTATGCCATGACATTGGGACAAAACACGCGATTTGTTGGTGTTATTGTCGCATACAGAGATATTGATTCATCCCGTTGGCGTTCAGTCGTCGCAGTCGATCCTACTGGTTATGATGATGTTGTTATCAATATAGAAAAAATAGCAGTTTATAACTCTGAAAAATAATTGTTGTGAATAAATAGGGAAATTATGAGCGATTTTAGCCCAATAGCATGGACAGAGGGCATGTTTCTTCGTCCACAACATATGCAGCAGCAAGAACGTTTTTTGCAACATCAACAAGCGCGAACTGCCAAGAATAACAACCCACTTGCTTGGGGGGTTGTGAGCTATGAAGTCAATTATGGCCTACTACCACTGGGGCAATTTGGATTAGACCGCATCGATTGTGTTTTTCCAGATAACACCTTGGCTTGTCTTCCTGAGCAGAGTCCGTTACCAACGGCTATTACTGTCCCAGCAGGTACATTGGATCAACTTGTCTATCTTGTTCTTCCCGTTGCTAAAAGCAATGGGATGAATATTTCATCTTCTGAACAAAATCAAATTACTCGTTACAGCTATGAAGATCACAACATTGTTGACACAAGCGTTGGGTCCGATGCTATGGAAGTGCTGCAAGTTGCCAAATTAGATTGTCGGTTAAAGTTACAAAGTGAAGACCGATCAGGTTATGTTTCAATCGCGATAGCTCGAGTTATTGATGTGTCTGAAGAGGGCGTGATTCGATTAGATAAAAAGTTTATTCCGGCATGTATTGGCATTGAACACATCAAAACCTTAATGAATATGACAACTGAAGTCACCGGTATGATTAATCAGCGTGCAGAAGCTATAGCCGGTCGCTTAAGTCAATCCCAAGGGACTTCTAGTTCGATAGCAGACTTTTTAATGTTACAACTTTTAAATAAGTACCAACCCATTTTCGAACATTATGGTGTTGTTAATCACATTCATCCGGAATTGCTATTTCGCACACTCATTAGTTTTTCTGGCGAACTTTCAACGTTCAGCAGCCCCAACAAGCGACCGCCAAAATTTCCAGTCTATCAACATGACAATTTAACCTATGTATTTAGTAATACTATGGTGATTGTGAATCATGGTTTAAGTAGCGTATTGGAGCAAAGTGCTACAGAGCTGATCCTAGAAAAGACCAAATTTGGTGTATATTTCTCGACGATTGCAGATAAAAGTATGCTTGATAATGCTGAGTTTATTCTTGCTGTTAAAGCAAATGTTCCGCATGACGAGCTTCGCCAACGCCTACCTTCGCAAATTAAAATAGGGTCAGTTGAAACCATTCGAGAGCTGGTAAATAACCAATTACCAGGCATTGGAATATCCAACCTCCCAGTAGCACCAAGACAGGTGCCATACCATGCTGGTTATCACTATTTTCAATTAGATAAAAACAACAGCCATTGGATAAAGCTTAAATCAAGTGGCGGTGTAGCGATGCATATTTCTGGTGCTTATCCAGAGTTACAAATAGAACTTTGGGCTGTGAGTATTTAACGCCAAAACATTAAGGATAATTTTGTGAACGATAAAACCATCGTTAAACCTCGCCCAGGGAAAGGGTCGGGTATGGCTGCCAATAAAACAAAAGTCGATGATGATAGTCAGAAAACCTTGATCCAAGATCATCGTGCCGATAATCGCGACAACCGATCGCAACTAAGCTTATCGCAAAACCCAATCGTTGATTTTGCGGGTACGCTTTTATCTATTTGTACTCAGTTACGAAATAGTACCGAGCATGATGATGTCAATACTTTACGGGTGCATTGTGTCGAACTCATCAAGAATTATGAGCAACAATTGCGTAATGCAAATTTAGCGTCAGATGACATTAAGTCTGCTCGATATTGCTTGTGTTGTTTTATTGATGAAGTAGTTCTCAATACGCCTTGGGGAGAGCAAAGCTATTGGGCATCAGACAGTTTGCTTTCTACTTTTCATAATGAAACTTTAGGTGGTGAATATTTCTATACCTTGCTTGAAGCATCACTTCGTCATCCTTCTGAAAAGTGTAATTTACTTGAGTTGATGTATTTATGTTTAACTCTTGGTTTTGTTGGCAAAATGAGAGTTGAGCCTCAAGGCGATCAAAAATTAGAAGCATTACGTGAAAAAACGTATTTAGCCATTCAATCTTGCAAAGGCGATTTTCATAGAGAGTTATCACCAGGATGGCGACAGAATATTGTCCCTAATTTAACTTTTCAGCAGCCATTTCCTTTATGGGTTATCGGGGCATTATTTGGTGTGGTTACTTTATTTATCTATATGGGTTTTAGTTACAGCATCAACAATTACTCATCAGAAGCTTATAAAGAATTGACTTCGATTGTGCCTTGGGAAAAAACCATTGATGCGCAACAACAAATTAGTCGTGATGAAGCATTATTACTGCAACAACTATTACAAACCGAAATTGGCAAAAATTTACTCGAAGTAGAACAATTAAGCGATCGTGTGAGGATCCGCATTGGGGCGACTGAACTTTTTGCTTCTGGTAACACTCAACCCCGGTCAGATTTTGAAGCGATTTTAGCCAAAATAGCCCTGACGTTAGAGAGTACCGATGGCAAAATTTTGATCACCGGTCATACCGATGATGAACCCATTTTTACCTCTAAATATCCATCAAATTGGCATCTTTCATTAGCAAGAGCAACGTCGATTGCGAACGTTCTGGCTAATAGCGCATCGCTAAGTGGCCGATTGTGGCCTGAAGGTCGTGGTGAGTCTGAGCCTCGAGTGGTAAATGACAGTGAACAGAACCGCGCGTTAAATCGTCGAATCGAAATCGACTTATTGTTTTAGTGTGACACAAAGGAATCGCATCAATGTCTTTAAAATCAATTGGCAAAGGAATTGTCGACACACTTAAGTCTAAATGGGCAATTACCATAATAGGTTTTTTATGTTTGGCTTTACTTATTTGGTTTGGTGGTCCTTTAGTGGCTATAGCTGGGTATGAACCATTAGCATCAGCAGCAACAAGGGTTATCTTACTATTGGTTATTGTTATTATTTTTGGTGCCATTCACTTTACTCGACAACTCAAGAATAAAAAACAAAGCGAGAAAATGGTTGATAGCTTAATTAACGGTGAAGAGGGTAACTCTGTGACCGGTGATGACTTAGCCAAAAGTGAAATCACTGTTTTACAGAATAAAATGACCCAAGCGTTAGATATTCTTAAAAATACCAAGCTAACTAAAAATAAAAGTATTTACGAATTACCTTGGTACATCATGATTGGTCCACCAGGAAGCGGAAAAACCACCGCTATTCAGCATTCAGGTCTTGAATACCCATTAAAAGAAAAAATGGGTGTAGATATGATTGAAGGCGTTGGCGGCACAAGACATTGTGATTGGTGGTTTACCAATAAAGCAGTATTAATTGATACGGCGGGTCGTTATACCACTCAAGATAGTCATGTAAAACAAGACTCTCGGGCATGGCAAGGTTTTCTGGGGTTATTGAAAAAATACCGCCCAGTTCGTCCTATTAATGGGGTGATAATCAGCATGGGTATGTCTGATTTATTAAACCAAACCAAGACTGAGAGAAACTTACATGCGCGAGCCATTAAGCAGCGTTTACAAGAACTGCAAAATCAACTGGGTATGACTTTTCCGGTATATGTTTTATTTTCTAAATCAGATTTAGTTGCCGGTTTTAATGAGTTTTTTGATGATTTAACCAAAGAAGATTGTGAACAAATTTGGGGTATTACCTT
>NZ_PJAP01000315.1:0-6976 GCF_002836795.1 Shewanella sp. 11B5
TAAATTTTTATTGGTTGAAGAATGCATTAACGGTGCGGTTAAATTTAACCAACCAGCCGGGCATTTAGAGGCCAATGAATCGATTATAGAAGCATGCGCTCGTGAAATTGTTGAAGAAACGGGGCTTGAGCTGACACCACAAGCCTTAGTAGGGATCTATCAATTTCGGGCAGCTGCTGATTTAGCCTTTGTTCGTTATACATTTTGTATTGAGCTGGCCAAGCAACAACACGCCACACCTCGTGATAATGCCATTACAGCTACTCATTGGCTTAATCTTGCAGACATCACCGCCCTTGGCAACCAGCTTCGTAGCCCATTAGTGCTAAAAAGTATTGAAGATTTTTTACAACAATCAGATAAAAACCATCCCGCACAGCACACACCGTTATCGTTGCTCAATGTCGATTATTTTTAATGGCTTGTCTTAGGCTATTTGTATGCGCCTCAAGATAGCCCATTAAGTGAATGCGTGATAGAATACGCGCCGCACAAATGTCGTATTTATTGGCCGTTTACCAATTAATCTCTTCGATATGTGCAACTATAATCTCTGCGATATTCGCAATTAATAGTATTCAGATTCACTACTAGCAAAAATCTAGCACAATCGCCTTGAAACATCGGCATTGCGGCACAATATATACATTATCTTTCTTCAAGGTTTTTAGGATTTATGACATCACTCAGCCCTACTTCAAACGGTAAAAAAGTCATTGTCGGCATGTCCGGCGGTGTGGACTCTTCAGTATCAGCTTACTTGTTAATGCAGCAAGGCTACGAAGTTGAAGGTCTATTTATGAAGAACTGGGAAGAAGACGATACTGATGAATATTGCGCTGCAGCAGATGATTTAAAAGATGCTCAAGCGGTTTGCGACAAGCTAGGCATAAAAATGCACACCGTCAATTTTGCTGCCGAATACTGGGATAACGTATTCGAATATTTTTTAGCAGAATACAAGGCCGGTCGAACGCCCAACCCCGATATCATGTGTAATAAAGAAATCAAATTTAAAGCATTTCTTGAATTTGCCGACGACATTTTAGACGCCGATTATATCGCCATGGGCCATTATGTTCGTCGTCGTGATAATAGCGATGGCAGCGTTGAAATGCTCCGCGGGGTTGATGGCAATAAAGATCAAAGTTACTTCTTATACACCTTAAGCCACGAACAAGTTGCCCGCAGCTTATTCCCTGTCGGTGAACTTGAAAAACATCAAGTACGCGAAATAGCCCAAAAACTGGGACTCATTACTCACGACAAAAAAGACAGCACTGGCATCTGTTTTATTGGTGAACGTAAATTTACTGACTTCTTAGCAACGTATTTACCAGCACAACCTGGTGATATCGAAACATCGGAAGGTGAAGTGATTGGTACACATCAAGGGTTGATGTATCACACACTTGGACAACGCAAAGGCCTTGGCATTGGTGGACTGAAAAACAGCAATGAAGACCCATGGTATGTGGTCGAAAAAGATTTAGTCCGTAATGTGCTTATTGTGGCGCAAGGCGGCAATCACCCTCGTTTAATGTCAACAGGTATGACTGTCAATCAGCTCCATTGGGTTGATCGTAAAGGTCCAGCCAATCACAGCACGATTACGGTAAAGACCCGTTATCGTCAACGTGATGTTGGATGTACCCTCACCTATGATGACGCAGACAATATTACCGTGATGTTTGATGAGGCGGTTGCCGCAGTGACCCCTGGGCAATCAGCGGTGTTTTATGATGGTGACATCTGTTTAGGTGGCGGCATAATCGATACTTTAATTCGAGGATAATCCGTGAGCCAAACTCCAGACAACATCTTGTTTGAACGCACTATGGCCTTCGCGGGTATTTTACAAGCGATTGGCCAAGTGCAGTATTTAGCACGCCACGGCGAAAGTGACAAAGACGCCTTAGCTGCTACGCTTAATACTATTTTAGTCACAGAGCCTGAATCGACAGCTGATATCTATCAAGATAAAGCCATTTTAGACAATGGTTATCAACTGATTCAAAATCAGCTCGGCGATGGCAGTAACAAAGATGTCGAAACGACTCGTTACTTAGTTGGCGTATTAGCGCTTGAACGTAAGCTTGCCCGCTCACCCAATGGTTTGGGTATGTTGGCAGAGCGCATCAATCAAGTGCATCGCCAACTGGCACATTTTGCGATTACCGATGAACAAGTACTTGCCAATTTTGCTAGCATTTACAGTGATATCATCAGTGAGTTAGGCCCTAAATTACAAATATCAGGTAATCCCGATTGCTTAAAACAGCCTCAGGTGCAAAACAAAATTCGTGCGTTACTGCTTGCTGCGATGCGCAGTGCGGTATTATGGCGCCAATTAGGTGGCAAACGCCGCCATTTAGTGTTTGCCCGTAAGGCCATATTTGATACAGCAAAACAAAGCCAAAATAACAATTAATCGAATCACCCTACAACAAAGTTCATCAAGGAGCTTCAAATGGATCTTTCCGCACTAACTGCTATCTCTCCGGTAGACGGTCGTTATGGTAGTAAAACCGCCTCATTAAGAGGGATTTTCAGCGAGTTCGGTCTTACTAAGTACCGTGTTCAAGTTGAAATCAACTGGTTAAAGCTATTATCTAGCTGCCCTGAGATTGAAGAAGTTCCCCCGTTTAGCGAAACAGCTCTTGCCTTGTTAGACAGCATCAAGGACAACTTTAGCGAACAAGACGCCCTGCGCGTTAAAGAAATTGAAAGCACCACCAATCACGACGTTAAAGCGGTTGAGTACTTTATTAAAGAACAAATTGCCAATAATGCCGAGTTAGTCGCCATTGATGAATTTGTCCATTTTGCCTGTACTTCAGAAGACATTAACAACTTATCTCATGGCTTAATGTTAAAAGAAGCGCGTGAACAAGTGCTAGTGCCGCATTGTCAGCAGATTATTGATGCGATCAAAAAATTAGCTCATGACAATAAAAGCGTGCCGTTAATGTCACGCACCCACGGCCAACCAGCATCACCATCTACACTTGGTAAAGAGATGGCTAACGTCGCTGTACGTTTAGATCGTCAATTAAACCAAATCAACGCTGTTGAAATTATGGGTAAAATTAACGGTGCGGTGGGTAACTACAACGCTCACATTTCTGCATACCCAGAAGTAAACTGGCATGAGTTGTCACAACGTTTTGTCACCAGCCTTGGCATTAATTGGAACGCATATACCACTCAAATTGAACCGCATGATTACATTGCTGAATTGTTCGATGCCATTGCCCGTTTCAACACCATCCTAATTGATTTTGATCGTGACATATGGGGTTATGTTGCACTAGGTCACTTTAAGCAGCGCACTATCGCTGGCGAAATTGGTTCATCAACGATGCCGCACAAAGTCAATCCAATTGATTTTGAAAACTCTGAAGGTAACTTAGGTATCGCTAACGCGCTAATGCAGCACTTAGCTGCTAAATTACCCGTTTCAAGATGGCAACGTGACCTAACTGACTCAACCGTATTGCGTAACTTAGGTGTCGGTATGGCTCACTCGTTAATTGCTTATCAAGCAACCTTGAAAGGCATTAGCAAGTTAGAAGTGAACGAAGCGCAACTACTTGCAGAGCTTGATAAAAACTGGGAAGTATTGGCAGAGCCAGTGCAAACGGTTATGCGTCGTTATGGCATCGAAAAGCCATATGAAAAACTTAAAGAACTGACCCGTGGTAAGCGTATTGATGCTGCACAACTTGCAGTATTCATCGATGGCCTTGAATTGCCTGCACACGTTAAAGTTGAACTGAAAAAAATGACCCCTGCAAACTACATCGGCCGTGCAGAAGCCTTTGTGGACGAGCTAAAATAGTCATTTAATCTACAATAAATCATCATGGCGGTCGCATCTGTGACCGCTTTTTTATTGGATAAACCACTCTCTCGACCTGAGGTCAATGATGTACACATTAACGATTGATACCCAAGCCTTTATTAAACAGCATTGGCAGCAGAAACCGCTTGTAATCAAACAGGCATTTGTCGATTTTGAAGACCCTATTGCAGCAGACGAGCTTGCTGGTTTAGCCTGCGAAGAAGAAATTTCATCACGCGTGGTTGTTACTAAAGGTGATGATTGGGACGTGGTACAAGGTCCATTTGAAGACTATGACCAATTTGGTGAAGACAACTGGCAGCTATTAGTTCAAGCCGTCAACCATTGGTACCCTGACTCACAGGCTTTAGTCGAAGCATTTCGATTTTTACCAGACTGGCGTTTTGATGACTTAATGGCATCATTTGCCACCCCTGGTGGTGGTGTTGGGCCGCATATTGATAACTACGATGTGTTTATCATTCAAGGTGATGGCGAACGTCGTTGGAAAGTGGGCGACAAAGGTCAACATAAACGTCGCGGCGATAACCCTAACTCACCACTAGTTGACGACTTTGAACCGATTATCGATGTGGTATTGCAAAAAGGCGACGTGCTCTACATTCCACCAGGATACCCACATTGCGGTGAAACACTATCGCTAGCCTTGTCATATTCGATTGGTTTTAGAGCCCCTAGCCAGCAAGAATTATTAACTGAACTCGCGGATAGTTTAATCGACAGCAATCAAGGCCACAAACGCTTTAATTCTGTGGATGAGCCAACAACACCAGGGATGATTAGCCAATCTCACCAGCAAGGTATTATGGATTTATTGACCCAATTGGCTCAAGATCCGGCCAGCTATCAAACCATGTTAGGTAAACTACTGAGTCAAAATCGTTTCGAACTTGATATCTGTGAAGGCGAAGAGCCATTAACAGCCGATGAGTTATTGGAAGCGATTGAGCAAGGCGCGATAATTCAACGCATTGGTGGTTTGAAAGTATTGCAGTTAGAAAATGATAACGAGCAGCGTTTGTTTATCAATGGCGAAGTGTACACCTTTGCTAATGTCACAAATGACATGTTACAGCTATTGGCTAACCAGGTAAGGATCACGCCTGAAGAGGCAAGTGTATTCACAGCCAATGCTGCGGCATTGGATATTCTGACTGGATTACTCAATCAAGGGTTATTCTACTTAGCCGAAGACGATTGCGAATAATCGTTAGCATATAAATCACTGAGCTTGATGGCCGCTTTCAACATAGAGCTCATCAATATGATCCATCAAGCTCAAGATAACAAAAAAGGCACTGTGAGTGCCTTTTTTATGTTTATTACGTCAAGTTACTCACTGGCTTAGGGCATTACCCCCACAGCTTCTCATCTTGATTCATTTTATATAAGCTTTCTGCACGCGACACCAATAATTGCGCAAACTTAAGTTGAGTAGGATCTTTGGTTACACCCGACTTATGCAAGTTCTCAGCTTTAAGTTGCCACATCATAGAAAAATGTCTAATCGCATCACGAGCCGTCGCCGCGACTTTAACATCAACATAATCAGAAGGTAAATCACCTGACATTACCCAAAATGTTTGTTTTTTAGGTTGCTTCGATTCCATCTTCCAAATGGCTAAATAAGGAGCAAGATAACGGCTTTCGTCAGCAAGTACTTTGCTTGGGATCACCCCTTTCTCAGCCAAAAAACGGTTCGCCTTTTGAAATTGAGTACGAACCCACTCTTGTCTTAATGCCTCTGGATCTGGTGTTGGCTGTGCAACCGACTCTGCTACTTCTTCAGTCATAATACTTCCTATCTTATTGTTATATTGCAGGTTAGAACAAAAATGCAACCTGATATTCAATCTCAAAAACACTGATGCAACATACGTTACTTTACGTTTACGTAAAGTGGCAAGCTAAATTTCCACATCAATGACAAAAATAACTAAATCATGCTTTGTTGAGAGTATCGCTAAATGCTATCGTGCTGCAATAAATATAACAAGCAGTCGTTTGCGCCTTTTGTACTCAATTAACAGAAGGTGTGAGAACTTTACTTCAACAAGCTAGCAAGCGGAGATATCACGTGGCAGTTTTTAATCATGTTTCGTTCGATGAACACGAACAAGTGGTCTTTTGTCATGATAAACAAAGTGGTTTAAAAGCCATTATTGCGGTCCATAACACTAACCTAGGCCCTGCCGTAGGTGGTTGTCGTATGTGGAACTATCAATCGGATGATGAAGCCTTAACAGACGTATTACGTCTTTCTCGTGGAATGACTTATAAAAATGCGTTAGCGGGTCTCACCATGGGTGGCGGTAAAGCAGTGATCATCGCCGATCCTAAAACAACCGACCGCGAAGCGTTATTTCTTGCATTCGGACGCTTTGTGAACAGTTTAGGTGGCAAATATTATTCTGCTGAAGACGTTGGCGTATCGACATCAGACATTATGATAGCCAGCCGTGAAACTGAATTTGTTGCCGGTCTTGAAGGTAAATCAGGCGACCCATCGCCACTTACCGCCTTAGGCACTTATCTTGGTATTAAAGCTGCCGTAAAGCATCAACGTGGCATTGATAGCCTAAAGGGAATTAAAGTCTCTGTGCAAGGCGTAGGACACGTTGGTTATTACTTATGTAAGCATTTACATGATGCTGGCGCTGAACTGATTGTTACCGACATTCATCAAGCCTCGCTTGACCGAGTTGCAACCGAATTTGGCGCAACCGTTGTTGCTCCGCAAGATATCTATACCCAGGATGTTGATGTCTATGCACCTTGCGCATTAGGTGCAACACTTAACGACACAACCTTGCCATTATTAAAAGCCACCATCGTTGCCGGTTGTGCTAATAACCAGTTAGCAGAGGTTCGTCACGGTGAAAAACTCAAGCAAATGGGTATTTTATATGCGCCAGATTACGTGATTAATGCTGGCGGCATTATCAATGTGTCATTTGAGAAAAACTATGACGCTGCGGCTTCCACTGCCAAGGTTGAGCAGATTTACAATACCCTGCTGACTATTTTTGAACGTGCTGATACCGAGAACCGCACTACCGGTTCAGTAGCCGATGAAATGGCTAAAGCAATTATTGATGCCGCAAGATAGTT
>NZ_PJAP01000273.1:0-12926 GCF_002836795.1 Shewanella sp. 11B5
GTTATTCTTCGCTACTTTCGTAACCTTGCTGTCAGTCGCTTGAGCTTCGTAAGTACGTCCTTGAGGTACCGCTTTCTGCTCACGGACATCTACTGTAGGTTTAGTCGTGTCAGATGACACCATAGAACCAAAGCGACTTGCCTTTACGGGGGCTTTGGTTGATGGCGCTGCTTCAGTAGATACTGTCTCTGCTATTGTCGCCGCGACTTCTTTTACGACTTCAGGTTTAGCTTGACGCACAATTGCAGCAGGCTTAGCCATAGGCGCAGATGAATTGGCCGCAACCGTTTTATCTTGCTTGCTAGTTAACGCTGCAGCTTTTTCAGCTTCAACAACTGCGGTATTTGCCACAGTGGTTTGTTTAGCTTCAACATCAACCGTTGTTTTAACAACTTCTACTTCAGCTTTAGGTTCAGGGGCCTCAGGTGCTTTTACTGCTTGAGGTACTTCCTTTATTTCTACTGGCGTTTCAGTTTTTTCAACATTAACGGGCGCTGCATCAGCCTTGTTAACTTCAGCTTTAACCACTTCAACCGGCTTAGTAGCGGTTTCAACAGCAGTGCTAACCGTTTCAGCAGGTTTAGTAACGGATTCAACAATAGCCTCAGTTACAGGAGCTTGTGCTTGAGTTCTAGCTTGCTCTGCGTCTAATTGCTTCTCTAACTCATCATTAGGTGTGAAAACAGCTGGTTGTGTAGAGCCTGTTTCATCATCACGACGACGACGTTGACCTGCTGCACGTAAGTGACGAGGACTACGACGACTACGACGTTGACCTTCACGGCCTTCAGCTTCGCTGTCTGTTGTAGCATCTTCAGCGCTCGAGCTTGACTCATCAGTTTCAGCTGCAACCTCAGTGCTAGCAACTTCCGTTTCAGTGACAGTATCAACATCTGCTTGAGTTGTTTCTGCTTTTACTTCAACCACGGCAGTAGCGTCAGTTTCAACTGGAGCAGCAGTACTGGTAACATTTGCTACTTCAGTAACTGGATCAGTTGCTTGCTCTGTTTCATTTTCTGCTGGCGCTTCAACCGCCTGTTCAGTCTTCTCTTTACGAGGTTGACGACGACTGCGTGGCGCTCTTGTTTCTGATGTTTTATCTTCAGCTACTTTTGACTCTACCGCTTTAGGTTCTGATGTCATTACCTCAACTGATTGCTCAGTTGATTTATTATCATTAACATCGGTTGTTGGTAATGCTTCACTCTGTTCGTTTTCAATACGCACTTTACGACGTAAATTACGACGTTGGCGACGCTCACGAGCAGCTTCTTGTTTTGGAGATTTTTCTGTAGCGACTTTAACTTCGGCAACTTTAGCATCTGTTGCTTTGGTTTCATTGACAGCTAATGGCTTGTCAACTTTCTCAGTTCTCGGTTTGTTTTTGGCGTTGTCATCTTGAACTGTATTTCTGCTATTACGTTCATTACGCTTATTCTGAGAACGAGCTTCTGTGCCGTCTTTCGATTTGTCGCTGTCATTACGTTGACGGCGACTGTCATTGCGTTTGTCATTACGGTTAGCGCTGTCGTTACGAGTGTCATTACGACGGGTGTTACGACGAGTGTTAGTTTGAGTCGATTCTTTAGTCGATACTGCTGCTTTGGTGTCTTTAACCTCAGCTTCACTACCAGAAAATAAAGCGCTAATGGCAGAGATCATTCGAGTGAATAAACTTGGCTGATTAGACGTTGCCACAGGAGCGACATTTACTGGTGTTGCTTTTACTGTATCTTCAGCTGCTTTTTGTGGCGCTGCGAAGCCTTTTAATGCAGGTTCAGGAGATGCTGCACGCTCAAGCTTGCGAGGCTCATACAATTTTGCGACAGGCTGTTCTACTCGCTTATAGCTAGATTCACTGACTTCATCATCACTCTTACGACGCACTACACGGTAATCTGGTGTTTGCATGTGTGCATCTGGAATGATGTACACTTCAACTTGGTGACGCTCTTCTGTAATACGAATCGCTTTACGTTTTTCGTTTAGTAAGAACGCAGCAACATCAACAGGCACAATCGCTTCGATTTGTGTGGTGTTTTCTTTAATGGCTTCTTCTTCCATTAATCGTAAAATCGATAATGCTAAAGATTCGGTACTACGAATAGTGCCTTGACCATGACAACGAGGGCACAAATGAGCGGCAGACTCTTCTAGCGATGGACGTAGACGCTGACGCGACATTTCCATCAAACCAAATCGAGAAATACGACCTAATTGCACACGAGCACGGTCATGATGTACTGCATCACGTAAACGATTTTCAACTTCACGCTGATGACGAACAGGTGTCATATCGATAAAGTCGATAACCACTAAACCACCTAAATCACGAAGACGTAATTGACGAGCAATTTCATCAGCAGCTTCAAGGTTAGTGTTTAGTGCAGTTTCTTCAATGTCGCCACCTTTAGTTGCACGGGCTGAGTTGATATCGATAGACGTTAATGCTTCTGTTGGGTCAATTACAATTGATCCACCTGAAGGTAAACGCACTTCGCGTTGGAACGCTGACTCAATTTGAGACTCTATTTGGAAGTGAGTAAATAGTGGTACTTCTGAGTCATATAGCTTTACACGTTCAACAAAATCAGGACGCACTAAACCAATATGCAATTTAGCTTCTTCGAAAATACGTGGGTGATCGATAAGGATTTCGCCTACATCACGACGTAAATAGTCACGAATAGCGCGAACAATCACGTTACTTTCTTGGTGGATTAAGAATGGTGCAGCTTTACTTTGAGCCGCTTCCTGAATAGCATCCCAATGATGTTGTAGTACTTTTAAGTCCCACTTTAGCTCTGTTGATTCTTTACCAACACCAGCAGTACGCACAATCAAGCCCATACCATTAGGTACTTCTAACTCAGCCATTGCTTCTTTTAGTTCTGTACGTTCATCACCTTCGATACGACGAGAAATACCGCCAGCACGAGGGTTATTTGGCATTAAGACTAAATAAGATCCAGCAAGACTAATAAAAGTAGTTAGTGCAGCGCCTTTGTTGCCTCGTTCTTCTTTATCTATCTGAACGATGACCTCTTGGCCTTCTTGTAACACTTCTTTAATGTTTGGACGGCCTTGGAATGAATAACCTTTTGGGAAGTATTCGCGACCAATTTCTTTGAGTGGTAAAAAACCGTGACGATCTGCACCGTAATCAACAAATGCAGCTTCAAGTGACGGTTCTACTCGAGTGATTTTACCTTTATAGATATTTGATTTTTTCTGTTCGTGACCAGGACTTTCAATGTCTAAATCATACAGTTCTTGCCCATCTACTAGGGCTACGCGCAACTCTTCTGATTGAGTTGCATTAATTAACATACGTTTCATGATGACGTGATTCTTCTAAATGAGGTCATCAAACAACACGATTTTTCTGCATTACGGGCCTGAATTAATCGGTATAACCTCACGGCTAGATCCAGGCAATTAGGTGCTCATTACTGTAAAACGCAATCACTGCGTGTCGCATCCTATTTATGGCTTATTTTCTAATGTTTACAAAAACAAGGAATTGGTTGACTAACAACCAACCCCATAAATTATGGTATTTTAATCCGTTAATGCCCAAGTCGAATCGGTTTGTTTGATAACAAGCTAAAATGTTGTTCGAATTTGGGGCGATTTACTACAGTTAAATTGAATCTTTATTCAAAACTTACGGTTTAATTGCACAAACGGTTTTTGTCGTTTTTTAATTAATACAATTTGCAAATCAATGAGTTGCTACCGATTAGGTTCATTTTTCTAACTGCTAGTGTTTCGCATTTGGTGAAAGTTGTGAACACTTTATCCACTGTTTACTATCAACCTGTGGGCAAATATAGCAACAAACGTTATTTTCAGCAATCAAAAGCCCATATTCTTTCATGTATTTATTTCAAGTCTGATGCGGCAATAGCCAATCATTTACAAGATAAGGTACACTATTGGGGTTACCACTATATGGCGCATCATGAATACTGAAACTACCCCCCAAGTTGAATACGTGACTATCGACGAAGATCATTTTGAACAACGAATCGATAATTTTTTGCTAACTAAATTAAAAGGTGTTCCTAAAAGCATGATCTATCGGATTGTGCGCAAAGGGGAAGTGCGGGTAAATAAAAAACGCATCAAGCCTGAATACAAATTACAAATTGGTGACATCGTAAGGGTACCGCCTGTTCGTGTTGCCGAAAAAGACAATCGTAAGGCACCATCTCCTAATTTATCCAGAGTGTCACAGCTTGAAGATCGTATTATCCATGAAGATAATCATCTTATTGTGTTAAACAAGCCTGCTGGTATTGCTGTACACGGTGGCAGCGGTGTTGATTATGGTGTGATTGAAGGATTACGTTCACTGCGACCACAGCAAAAATTTTTAGAGTTAGTACATCGATTAGATAAAGATACTTCCGGTGTACTGCTTGTGGCTAAGAAGCGTAGTGCGCTAAAGCATTTACATGAGCAATTACGCAGCAAAACCATGCAAAAAGATTATTTAGCCTTGGTGCGTGGTGAATGGCAGGCAAGTGATAAAGTGGTTAAAGCACCGCTATTAAAAATTACCTTAAAGTCGGGCGAGCGAATCGTGCGGGTTAATAAAGAGGGTAAAGAATCTGAAACTCGCTATAAGATCATGCAACGTTATCAAGGCTGTACTTTAGTGAAGGCGAGTCCTGTTACAGGGCGAACCCATCAAATACGAGTACATTGTCAGTATGCTGGCCATGCAATTGCTTGCGATGATAAATACAGCGAACAGCAATTTGACGATAGCATGCGTGCTTTAGGGTTAGACCGTTTATTTTTACATGCGGCTGAACTTAAATTCACTCATCCAGAAAATGATGAAATCATGCAAGTTAAAGCGCCTCTAGACCCTGTGTTATTGAGTACTCTTGATAAATTGAAAAGAGTATAACACCCACAGACCTGTGCAAATGAAGTAGGGCATGATATTGAACATTAAAGATAAAGCTTATGAACTGGTCATTTTCGATTGGGATGGCACCCTAATGGATACCGTAGGTAAAATAGTGTCTTGTATGCAACATGTAGCACAAGAATTAATTTTACCTATACCCACTGAGCAACAAATTAGAGATGTCATCGGTTTATCTTTACCTAAAATCATGCCGATTTTATTTGCTGGTCATCAAAACCATCAACAGATTATTGATTGCTATCGACGTCATCATGTTGCCAATGAGCAACCTACACCTCTTTTTGAGGGGGTAGAGTCGCTCATTAGTAATCTACATGCGGCTGGTTATCAATTAGCTGTTGCGACCGGTAAAGGACGAGATGGCCTAGATAAGGTATTAGCATTAACAGGCTTAGGGCAGTATTTTCATGCCACACGTTGTGCAGATGACGCTAAAAGTAAACCGCACCCTGAGATGCTGCATTCATTATTGAGTCATTTTAATGTCGCTGCCGACAGAGCTATTATGATTGGAGATTCCATTCATGATTTAACGATGGCCAATAATGCTGGTATGGCGAGTATTGGTGTGAGTTATGGTGCGCATAATGAAGCTAGATTGAAAACGTTAAACCCACATGCGATTGTCGACCAGCCTCTGGCGATACATGACTACCTTTAATATTTCTGGATGATGCTTTGCCAGAGACGTAATACAGCGTCGAATCATAAGTGTTCGACGCTGTAACACATAAGCCTTTATATGCTGCTTAGTTTATCTCGGTGTTAAACCTCTTATCGTCCCCATATCAAGCGCAAACGTTATTACCTTAACGAATGCACCCTTATTAGATTTGGTATCAATATTAATTGATTGAGCATTCTGGTGCTTGGCTGAGAATATCGACACCGTGCTGTGAGAGTAAATCAATAAGTTTAATTAATGGTAGTCCAATTAAGCTATTTGGATCGTCACCTTCTAAACGGTTAAATAAGGCAATTCCTAATCCTTCGCATTTAAAACTCCCTGCGCAATATAGTGGCTGCTCAGCATCCACGTAATAGCGAATTTGCGCAGTAGATAAGTGTTTAAAATGAACCGTAAACGGTTCGACACAAGATGTCATTTGCTGATTGGCATTATTGAATACAGCAAGACCAGTATAAAAAGTAATAGATTGACCAGATGCCGAGCTTAATTGAGCTATCGCATTGTCTACAGTATAAGGTTTACCGATAATCTGACCGTTAATCAACGCGACTTGGTCTGAACCAATTATTATTTGCGGTACCGATGTTTCATCAATTAAATTCGCTCCAGCTAATGCTTTTTGCTCTGCTAAGCGTTTAACCAATGCTAACGCTGTCTCATCTTTTATTGGCGTTTCATCAATATCTGGGTTAACACAAGTAAAAGGCAGCATTAATTTTTGCAATAGCTGCTGGCGAAAAGGTGAGGTTGAAGCAAGTACAAGATTGAATTTCATTGGTTTTGTTTCATTATTGAGTGGCTAATAACAGAATATTAGTCAGTTTACTGTATTCATCTATGCAAATGGATCATTTTTCTCGAGTAATGCTTGTGTGATGGGGTTTGGTTCGGTAAAATTTGCCAACTTTCAAATTCAATGCCGGATTTAAAGAGTACCTAAAGTTCCTAGTTAGGTGAGATTACCGTATTTTACGGAAATTTTCTTTGACTCCAGCGTTTTCAAACTATAATATGCGCGCCTTATGCAAACAGTAAAGATACCGGTTTCAATTGATCCTATACGCGCTGCTTCAAGTGGCCTTCGATACGAAGGTATCATTTTAGGTAAGCAACTAAAGCGATTAAGCGAGTTATGTGCCGGCGACTGTTCCGACGTAGTTGTGTCGTTGGAATGTGGCGTCGATTTACAGGGGATAGTCTACCTTCGCGGGAAGGCTGTGACGGAGCTCACTCTGCTATGTCAACGTTGCATGACACAATTTACTACCGAGGTTACGGTCGACTTTTGTTTTAGTCCTTGTAAGACTGAGGCAGAAATCGATGAGCTCCCGGATGCGTATGATCCAATTGAGTGTAATGAGATTGGTGAAGTACGTCTGCATCAATTGATTGAAGATGAATTGATAGTCGCTATGCCTATCATCCCGATGCACGATGATAATAGTTGTAAGTCTGGATCGAAAGATATAGTTGTAGGCGAGATCGAACCCGCTCATGAGGAGCGTCCAAATCCGTTTGCAGTGTTAGAAAAACTGAAGAGCAAGTAATCGTAGGAGACAGGTCCAATGGCTGTACAACAGAATAAAAAGTCACGTTCAAAGCGCGGCATGCGTCGTTCACATGATTCATTGAGCACTGCTCAATTATCAGTAGACGCTACTAGCGGTGAATTACATCTACGTCACAACGTGACTGCTGATGGTTTTTACCGCGGTAAAAAGGTTATCAACAAGTAATTTGTTGATTATCTGATGACAAATCTGACGCTTGCGTTAGATGCGATGGGGGGCGATCACGGTCCCCACGTGACAGTGCCTGCAGCGATGCAGGCACTGAAATTTCATACCTCTTTAAATATTATTTTGGTTGGCGATAAAACCGAAATAGAAAAATACCTCCCCCAAGCTCATTCAGCTGATTTATCCAGAATTGAAATAATCCACACCACTGAAGTCGTGACAATGTGCGATAGGCCCATTCATGCTTTGCGTTCACGTAAAAACAGTTCTATGAGAATTGCGCTTGAACTTGTGCGTGACGGAAAAGCGGAAGCCTGCGTTAGCGCTGGTAATACTGGTGCGTTGATGGCAATGGCTAAGGTGTTATTAAAAACATTGCCGGGTATTGATAGACCCGCTCTTGTTTCTTGCTTACCGGCAATGACGGGCAAGCCAGTTTATCTGCTGGATTTAGGGGCCAATGTATCTTGTGATTCTGAGACCTTATTCCAGTTTGCCATTATGGGATCCGTCTTATGTGAAGCCGTCCATAAGAAATCTCGCCCGAAAGTAGCTTTGCTTAATGTGGGTATTGAAGCCATTAAGGGGAACGATCAGGTTCAACAGGCCGGACAAATTTTACAGCACACCGAACAAGTTAATTATATTGGCTTTGTCGAAGGTGATGAGATTTACACTGGTAATGTGGATGTGATTGTTTGTGATGGCTTTGTCGGTAATATCACCTTAAAGACTTCTGAAGGCATTGCAAAACTGTTAGTACATCAATTAAAACGCGGCTTAAATGACGGTTTTTTTGTTCGTTTACTCTCCAAACTCATCGCTCCACGCATACAAGCTGTTCTTAGTAAGATGAACCCCGACCACTATAACGGTGCAAGTCTGATAGGATTGCGCGGAATAGTAGTAAAGAGTCATGGTAACGCGGATGAAGCTGCATTTTTACAAGCATTAAATTTAGCAGCAACAGAAGCAAAACGTCGTCTTCCTGAAATGATTAAAGATCGTTTGGAGTCGATTCTTTTAGACATCAATAGCTGATCTCATATATGCACACAAAAATTCTCGGAACAGGTAGCTATCTACCTGTGCAAGTTCGTAGCAATCAAGATCTCGAAAAAATGGTTGAAACCAGTGACCAATGGATTGTTGACCGAACCGGTATTTCTGAGCGGCGCATTGCTGCATCAGACGAATCGGTTTCAACAATGGGTTATCAAGCGGCACTAAAAGCGCTTGAAATGGCAGGAATCGAAGCTAGCGATCTCGATATGATTGTTTGTGGAACCACCAGTGCATCAAACGCATTTCCTGCAGCTGCATGCGAAATTCAGGCCCTATTAGGCGTTAAAAATATTCCTGCCTTTGATATTGCTGCCGCGTGTTCTGGATTTATCTATGCTTTATCGGTCGCGGATCAATTTGTAAAAACAGGTTCTGCTAAAAAAGTACTGGTTATAGGTTCTGACGTATTGTCACGGATGTGCGATCCTGCTGATCGCTCTACCGTCATTTTATTTGGCGATGGCGCCGGCGCAGCGATTATTGGCGTTAGTGATACACCTGGTATCATTGCTACGCATATCTATGCAGATGGCAGCCAAGGGGATTTATTAAAATGTTCTTTCCCTCCTCGTGCTAACGAAAGTTCTGAAGCTGTTGGCTTTATGACCATGAAAGGCAACGATGTTTTTAAAGTTGCAGTTACCCAGCTGTCTAATGTGGTCACTGAAACCTTGCGTCTTAATAATGTCGATAAATCAGAAATTGACTGGCTAGTGCCGCATCAAGCTAATTTCCGCATTATTAATGCCACGGCTAAAAAGTTGCACATGAGTCTAGATAAAGTCGTGCTGACTTTAGCGAGACACGGTAATACTTCTGCCGCATCGGTGCCTATCGCATTAGATGAAGCGGTGCGTGATGGTCGAATTCAGCGTGGACATTTATTACTACTCGAAGCATTTGGCGGTGGTTTTGCTTGGGGCAGTGCTTTAGTTCGTTTTTAATTTTCAAATTAATTTTATACAGGTAAGCGTTTATGGAAAATGTTGCTTTTGTATTTCCTGGCCAAGGTTCACAGGCTGTAGGAATGTTAGCTGAATTAGCTCAATCTAACTATGTTATCGGCAAAACCTTTGCCGAAGCGAGTGACGCGTTAGGTTATGATTTATGGGATCTTGTTGCCAATGGCCCAGCTGAAACCTTAAATGAAACAGATAAAACCCAACCAGCATTGCTCACTGCAAGCGTGGCCATTTGGCGTGCATATCAAGCATCTAACAAGACTATGCCCTCTTTATTAGCAGGCCACAGCCTTGGTGAATATTCTGCTTTAGTATGCGCCGGTGTGATTGAATTTACCGATGCCGTTAAATTAGTTGAGCTACGCGGGAAATTAATGCAACAAGCTGTACCAGCAGGTTCTGGTGCCATGTTTGCCATTATTGGTCTTGATGATGATGCTATTGCTAAAGCATGTGCAGAGTCTGCTGAAGGTAGCGTGGTAAGCCCTGTTAACTACAACAGCCCTGGGCAAGTCGTGATAGCCGGTGAGAAAGCGGCTGTTGAACGCGCAGCAGCAGCATGTAAAGCTGCTGGGGCCAAAATGACAGTAGCATTGCCTGTGAGTGTGCCATCACATTGTGCTCTAATGAAGCCAGCCGCTGATGAACTCGCTAAAGCCTTAATTGAAGTGACATTCTCAGAGCCTACCATTAATGTTGTTAACAATGTTGATGTGGCCATGCCGACGGATTCACAGGCAATTAAAGATGCATTAGTGCGTCAGTTATATTGCCCAGTGCGTTGGAGTGAGTCTGTTGAATTTATGGCGACACAAGGTGTTACAAAATTAATAGAGTGTGGACCGGGTAAAGTATTAACCGGTTTAACAAAAAGAATTAATAAATCGATATCCGCTCAAGCGGTCAATGATGCTGCTTCATTTGCTGCATTAGTCGAATAAAGGAGTTGATATGAGCTTTAGCATTAATTTAGACGGTAAAGTTGCCCTAGTAACAGGTGCTAGTCGTGGTATTGGGCGTGCGATTGCTGAATCATTAGTACAAGCTGGTGCTATTGTTATCGGTACTGCAACCAGTGAAAAAGGTGCTGCGGCGATTCAAGCATACTTAGGTGACAAAGGCTTTGGAATGGTGTTAAATGTCACTGATTCTCAATCTGTTGCTGATTTATATAGCCAGATCAAAGAAAAAGCAGGTGAAGTTGATATTCTTATCAACAATGCGGGTATTACCCGTGACAATTTATTAATGCGGATGAAAGATGATGAGTGGCAAGATATTATTGACACGAATTTGACATCCCTATTTAAATTGTCTAAACCAGTAATGCGATCTATGATGAAAAAACGTTTCGGACGTATTATCAGTATCGGTTCTGTAGTAGGTACAATGGGCAACGCTGGCCAAGTAAATTACTCGGCAGCTAAAGCTGGTTTGATCGGATTTACAAAATCTCTTGCAAGAGAGGTTGCATCTCGTCAAATAACAGTGAATGCTATTGCACCTGGATTTATCCAGACAGACATGACAGATGAGCTGACAGTTGAGCAGCAACAAGCTATTATGTCGCAAGTTCCGATGGAACGATTAGGGCAAGCACAAGAAATTGCCAATGCAGTATTGTTTTTGGCCTCGGATTCAGCCGCTTACATCACAGGCGAAACATTGCATGTGAATGGCGGTATGTACATGGTTTAAGGGCGATAGGTAGGTAACTACCTTCATTTGAGTCAGTGTTAGTGACAATTCAATGTTAATTTTTGTGGTTAGACCACAAAATCTAAGCTTGCATTGTTATCTAATTCGAATAAACTACTCGCAATCTTACGCAAGTGCGTAATTTGAATAGGAAAGAAAACTAATGAGCAACATCGAAGAACGTGTAAAGAAAATCATCATCGAACAACTTGGCGTTAAAGAAGAAGACGTTAAATCAGCTGCTTCTTTTGTAGACGATTTAGGCGCTGATTCTCTAGACACTGTTGAATTGGTTATGGCTCTAGAAGAAGAGTTTGATACCGAGATCCCTGACGAAGAAGCTGAAAAGATCACTACTGTTCAAGCAGCGATCGATTACGTTTCTAAGAATCAGTAATCAAGAATTCACAAAAACAGGCGGCATTTATGCCGCCTGTTTTTGTTTAAAGCATTTGTAAACGCTCGTTCCATTTTATTGCATTAGAACATCCCTCCTTATACTTCTTTAGCTAAATCGCAATAATGGCATCGTGGCAGATTTTATTTAAAGGTGAATATCATGTCTAAACGTCGTGTCGTCATCACAGGTCTTGGCCTAGTGACTCCTGTGGGTAATGATGTCGAGTCTACTTGGAATGCCTTATTGGCAGGTAAGAGTGGTATTGCTCCAATCACTAAGTTTGATGCTAGTGAATTTGGTACTCGTTTCAGTGGCTCTGTGAAAGATTTTGATGTCGAACAATACCTAACCAAAAAAGATGCTCGTAAAATGGATTTATTTATCCAATACGGCATGGCTGCAGGCATTCAAGCAGTAAAAGATTCAGGCTTAGATATGAGCCAAGAAAACCCAGCTCGTATAGGTACCGCTATTGGTGCTGGTATGGGGGGGATGTGGTTAATTGAACAAGGCCATTCTGCATTATTAAATGGTGGACCACGTAAAGTGTCACCATTTTTTGTGCCAAGCACTATTATCAATATGATTGCCGGACACTTGTCGATTATGTATGGCATGACAGGTCCTAACTTTGCCGTGACTACAGCCTGCACTACAGGTGTTCACAATATTGGTTTTGCTGCACGTACCATTGCTTATGGTGATGCTGATGTGATGGTTGCCGGTGGCGCAGAAGATGTGACGAGCCCATTAGGTGTCGCAGGTTTTAGTGCCGCTAAAGCATTATCTACTCGTAATGAAGATCCAACAGCAGCAAGCCGTCCTTGGGACAAAGATCGTGATGGCTTTGTGATTGGCGATGGCGCGGGTGTTATTGTGATGGAAGAGTACGAACGTGCTAAAGCGCGTGGTGCAAAAATTTACGGTGAGTTAGTCGGTTTTGGCATGAGTGGTGATGCATTCCACATGACATCACCACCAAGTGATGGTGCAGGCGCTGCGGCTGCAATGGTTAATGCCATTAATGATGCACAGATCCAAAAAGAACAAGTGGGCTACATTAATGCCCATGGCACTTCAACCAATGCAGGCGATAAAGCTGAAGCTGCCGCGGTTAAATCGGTATTTGGACCACATGCTTACGATGTATTGGTGAGTTCGACTAAATCCATGACCGGACATTTATTAGGTGCAGCAGGCGCTGTTGAAGCTATTATTACTTTGCTTGCACTGCGTGACCAACACGTACCGCCAACAATCAACTTAGATAATCCAGATGAAGGGTGCGATTTAGATTTTGTTGCCCACACTTCACGTCGACATCAATTTGACTATGCCTTATGTAATTCATTTGGTTTTGGTGGCACAAACGGTTCGTTACTGTTTAAGAAAATCTAATCGAGTTAATGCCAATAAGGGAAGATGA
>NZ_PJAP01000316.1:0-6943 GCF_002836795.1 Shewanella sp. 11B5
GACAAACACAATATCGAGAATAATATTAGCGCTGTTAGCGATAATTAATTGCCACATAGCAGCTTTTGGCGCCTGGCGTCCGAGTAACCAGCCTAATAACACTAAGTTGATAAGGGCAAAAGGCAGTGACCAAATTCGAATTTCGACGTATTGGCGGCAGTAGAACATTACTTGTTCGCTGGCATCACTCAGGCTTAATGCTAAATCGAGTATGGGAGAGTGTAATATTACACAAGCTATTCCTAACGTTAATGCTAGGCTGCAACCTTGTATCAGTAATTGTTGTTGAGTTGAGGTATCATTAGCACCGTAGGCTTGTGCGACCAGCCCGGTGGTGGACATGCGTAAAAAGCCCAGTAACCAAATCATCAAGGTGATAATGGTACTGCCTAGCGCTACGCCACCAAGATAGTAAGCTTGTCCAAGATGACCAATCACCGCAGTATCAACTAATCCTAATAGCGGAATAGTGATATTCGACAGTATCATTGGTGTCGCTAAAGCCAATAATTGACGATTTTTTTGGCGGTTTAATAGTAATGCGCTAATTGACATAGGTATGGATAATCATGGTTAAAAAAATAGCTTTATTGTTGGCGGTGTTCAGCTTGAGTGTATTGCATTTTGATGCCAATGCAGTGGTCATTTTACAATATCACCACGTGTCGGACGATACCCCGAAAAGCACAAGTGTCACGCCAAGTCAGTTTGCTGAACAGATGCAGTACTTGGCTGATAATGATTTTACTGTGATTTCATTAGCTGAAGCTGTTGATTCAATAAAGCATAACACGCCAATAGCCGATAGACGTATTGTGATTACTTTCGATGACGGTTATGACAGCATTATCAACAATGCTGCGCCCATTCTAGCCTCACATCAATTTCCGTACACTGTGTTTATTTCTGTTGCCCCCATCGATGCCGGTTTCAAGGGCATGATGAGTTGGGAAGACATTACTGCCTTATCCGATCAAGGCGTGACGATTGCCAACCACAGTTGGGGACACGAACATTTAATTCGTCGTCAAGGCAAAGAAACCCAAGCCCAATGGCAAGCCCGTGTCGAAGATAATATCTTATCGACAGAAGCTGAAATATTAAAACGTACTGGCCAAAGTGTAAAAATGTTTGCCTACCCGTATGGTGAATACACTAACAAATTAGAAGCAATTTTGGCGAAACAGGGCTTTGTTGGCTTTGGTCAGCAATCTGGTGCCGCAGGGGAATATGCTTCACTAACGGCATTACCGCGCTTTCCGGTTGCCAATGCTTATGCTGATTTAGCGAGTTTAACGGTTAAGTTTTCCAGTTTACCGATGCCGGTGATTAAGCAGAACATCAGCGATCCATTATTGGTATCAGGTAAGTGGCGACCTAAATTGGAGTTAACTCTTGATACGCAGGATATTTACCCACATCAAGTGATGTGCTTTATTCAAGGCCAAGGACCGAAGAAACCTATTTGGTTAAGTGAAAATCGCTTATCGATTCAAGCATCATCAGATTTAGCTCCAGGGCGTTCACGTTATAACTGTACAGCACCCAGCAAAACTAAAACGGGCTATTATTGGTTCTCACAAGCGTGGATCCGCCCGCAAGATAATGGTCAGTGGCTCGAAGAATAACGACAGTAGCGTGAATCACTAATGCCAAGATTGAACGATTTGGCTAAAGTCAGAAATTAGCTCAGCATTAAGAATTTGTGCGAGCTGCCCAGGTTGTGGTTTGGGTTTAAATACTGCTATTTTTTCCCCTCTTGGCGAAACCAACACATACGATGCGCTATGGTCTACTTGGTAATCACTGTCCTCTCCCACCATGGCATACACAAAGCCTAAGTCACGACTAAACGGAAATAAGTCGGTGTGTTCTGCGCTGACCGCTTTAAAGTCTTTATTGAAAAAATTTATGTAATCTAAACGTTTAGCTTGAGTGTCGCGTTTGGGGTCTGCTGACACAAACACCACTTGTACATTGCTGGCTATTTTTTGCAGTTGTGGATAAGCCGCTGCAAGTTTGTTCAGAGTGGTAGGGCATACATCTGGGCAAGCGGTGTAACCAATAAAGAACAAACTCCATTTACCTTGCACCGTTTGGTTAGTAAACGCATTGCCGTATTGGTCTGCTAATGTAAATGGTGCTAATGGGCGCTGCTGCTCAAATACATAACTGGTCGCCAATGGCATAGGCTCTGTTTGCGTCTGTTGATAAACGACACCACCCACTAGGGCTAATAACATTAGCCCTACCGCTATCATTATTTTCAATATATTTTCCTTTCTAATTTAAGCATTTACCCAAAAGTAATGGTCAACTAATAATACAATAAACAACACCATTAAATGATAAATCGAGAATTTAAATACTTGCATAGACAGTTCTGGATAGTCATGAAACTTTAACTGCCACGCTTTATAAATAAAACCACAACTGAGTACCGTTGAACCCACCAAATATATTGGACCACACATGCCGACTAAAACGGGTAGTAGGCAGGCTATGGCTAATAGAATGGTGTAAAGCAAAATACAGGTTTTGGTAAATTCGACCCCGTGTGTAACTGGTAGCATTGGAATATCGACCTTGGCATATTCTTTACGACGATGAATGGCTAATGCCCAAAAATGCGGTGGAGTCCAAGTGAAGATAATAATAACCAGTAGCAGAGCGTAACCATGCAGTTCATTGGTTATTGCGGTCCAGCCTAATAATGGCGGCATAGCGCCGGCTAAGCCACCAATGACAATGTTTTGTGAGGTCGCCCGCTTAAGGTAGGCTGTATACACCAAGGCATAACCAATCAAACTGGCAAAGGTTAACCAAGCAGTGAGAGGATTTACTAAGGTATATAACACCACAAAGCCGAGTGCTCCAAGCGACACCGCAAAGGTTACCGCTTTAGTGGTGGAGATTTTACCTTTAGGCAGCGGACGATTATAAGTTCGAGCCATCAAACCATCTATTTTACGATCAATTAAGTGATTAAACGCCGCCGCAGAGCCTGCCATCATCGCAATACCAGCCATTCCCGCAACCAAAGGTTGTAACGGTACAATGCCAGGCACAGATAAACACATGCCGACCAATACCGTAAGCAACATAAGTGCTACGACTTTGGGTTTGGTCATTTCAAAATAGGCGCGCCATTGTAGAGTTATCTTAGGTTGAACCTGACTAATAGTAAGAGGTTTTGTCATGGTTGATCCTCACTTATGCTTTACGCCACAAGGCGTAATTAATAAAGACTAAGGTAAGCAGCAATAAGGCTGCGCCTCCATTGTGTGATACCGCGATGCCTAAAGGTAAATTCATCACCACATTACTTATACCCAGTCCGACTTGAGCGATGACGAGTAACAGTAATAAGTAACCACTGTTACGCATTATGTGTGATTGTGCATAGCGTAATTTTAGTGCGAGTACGATTAGGGTTATGGCGGTTACCACAGCCCAAATTCGGTGACTGACATGAATGGTCATGCGAGTGGCATAGTCTAAAACGCCAAATTCAAAACTGGGGTGATCGCCTTGAAATGGTGAAAAAGCATCGGCAAAACGTAAGTTATCGACCCAATTGCCTTCACAGATGGGCAAGGTGGTACAGGCAAGCGCTGCGTAATTTGATGAGGTCCAGCCACCAAGTATAATTTGAATGACTAATACACCCAAACTGGCTAATGCTAACGGAATGAGCTTACGCGCATAGGTATCACCTCCGGGGATCCTTAATGGTTTAAGCCGCAGATATAACAGCAGTAACAATGCTAATAAACTAAAACCGCCTATAAGATGCGCCATAACGACAACAGGCATTAATTTCATGGTGACAGTCCACATTCCCAATGCGGCTTGAAACACAATGAGTACCGCAATAAATACGGGCAGTTTTTTGGGTGCTTGCGGCTGTTTAAGGCACATAATCAGAATGGCTAAAACCATTAACCCTAAAGTACCAGCGATATAGCGATGGATCATTTCAAGCCAAGCTTTTTCTGGCTCAATTTGAGCATCAGGAAATCGACTTTCAATGTTGGCTAAATCATGGCTTGCACTCGGCACCGCTAGATGGCCGTAACAGCCCGGCCAGTCAGGACAACCTAATCCAGCATCAGACAGACGTGTATAGGCGCCCATTAGAATAACTGCCAAGGTAAACACTAATGTGAATTTGATTAATCGCTGTATTGCCATTAGCCAACCCTCGACAACTTAAGCATTTTGCGCAAATCGGCAATCATGGCTTTGCCTTGAGCAATATTGGCGTCGTGACCTATTACGTTGTCATATTGCATGACTAAGCTACCTAGAGGGTCGACAATAATAAGCTGTTGATTGGTCAATAGTGCAGCAAGTGCGTCATTGGCATTTGCTTGGTCAAAAGAGATATTTAATTGCTTGAGGATTTTGGTGTCACTGTGGCTGTTTACTACAATGATTGGGGTAACACGATCCCTATCTTTGCCGAGGGCAATATAGCTCTGGTGTAAAATATACAGCCGTTCCTGGCATTGCTCATTGCAGGTTTCGGGTAAAAAAAACAGTACTTGCCATGCATGAGGTTTAGGATTCTCCATGGCTAAGTTAGCGTAGTTTATGTCGGGAGCGATTAATGCACCTTTGTTGGTTGCCGCTCCGTTATACAGCTCTAGGCTTAACACTAATTTGGCTAAGGCAACCGGTAAAATAAATACCAGCAGTAAGACCAGTAGTGCTTTATTACTTTTTTTCGGTAGGGAGTTCATTCCATCTCCTCTTTATCATTTTGATATTATTGTTAAGTTAATTATGAACGACGATGCTTAGCGTCGAAATTGTCGAAATGCTATCCAACTCATTAGTCCTAAAAATACTGCTGCCATAGTGAACCATTGCAAGGCATACCCTTGATGTTTCTGTGCCGACAATGGAATGGGTATCCAAGGTTGAGGCAGGTGATAATTTGGAACATTGTCGGGTTGCAGCACCACAGACGTCAGCGTGTGGCCAAGCATGTCAGTGAGTGCGGGTATATTGATATTTTGAAAACGTACTGGAGCATGAGCATCTGCTAATTGCTCTGCATCGAGTCGGTCACTTAATGGGTTGGGTTGTTTTTGATAAACTCGGCCAACCAGTGTGTAGTAATTTGTTTTTAACGGGGTGAGTTCGGGTAAAATTCGGCGGTCCTTGTTTGCAGGTACAAAGCCTAGCTCGACCAATATCCAAGGTTGTTCAGGGGTTATTTCAAAAATTTGATACGCTAAATATCCCACTTGGCCTTGATACACTTGATTGTCTAATAGCAGCATCATGTTATTAACTGGTTTGGCGGAGATAGATAGACGGTAACCCGTGAGTAATCTCGTCTCCGGTTGTGAGTTTGTTGAGGTTTCTGACAATTCAACTATTGCCAACATTTCCTCATAAGTGACAGCTTGTTGCTGTTGACGCTGAAGTAGGGTGCTTTGCCACTCTTGTTTAAAGGTTGCTCGTGATAACTGCCATAATCCTAACTTGACCAACAAGCTAAACACGACCAAAGTAATGATTACGAATAACACTCGAGACACACCCACACTTTTAAAAGGATTGCCTGTGACAACACCTTTCATCGTTAAGTTAGTTTTAGTCTCGTTGCTTGTATTCATATTATTTAACTTAGGTAGGGCCTTATTTATTATGGTTAAGGGCGAGCATCAACAATCCATGAGTCGTTTTCTCGGCCGGCGCGTATTGTTTTCTGTTGTCGTTATAATGGTATTGCTGGTGGCTTTGGGGCTTGGTTACATTCAACCTAACCCCAGACCTTATTAGTCGTTAATACGTTGTTTTATAGTACGTATACGAAAATGAATAAGCATAACCACACCACATCAACGAAGTGCCAATACCAACTCCCCGCTTGAAAAGCGAAATGCTTGTCGGGCGTAAAGTGACCCTTCACAATTCTGAGTAATAAAATAATCAAGAACAGGGTACCGATAGTGACGTGCATGCCGTGAAAACCGGTTAACAAAAAGAAGGTGTTGCCGTAGACACCAGAAGAGAGCATTAACCCCATTTCTTGGTAAGCATGGCTATATTCTTCAACCTGCAAACAGAGAAACGCAATCCCCAAAATTACCGTTAACGCTAACCAGATTATCAAGGGCTTACGATTGGCTTTTTCAAGGTTGGTATGAGCAAAGTGCAAAGTAACTGACGATGTTAGCAATATAATGGTGTTAATTAATGGTAATCCCGTCCATGGCATAGCTTCAGTTGCAGTGCCATCAGGTGTTTTAACCAATGGCCACATAGCTTCAAATGCAGGCCATAACACTTCATGGGTCATGGCATTGTTAGATGCGCCACCAAGCCAAGGTACTGAAATCATGCGGGCATAAAATAGCGCGCCGAAAAATGCCCCAAAAAACATAATCTCTGAAAAAATAAACCAACTCATTCCCTGTCTAAATGAACGATCCATTTGCGGTGAATACAGTCCAGCCATTGATTCATCAATAACGGTCTTAAACCAACCAAAAATCATAAAGATAATGACGGCCAAGCCAGTTATTAAAATGTAACCGCCAGAGGTTTTTTCAGTGGTTAATTGTTGTACATAATTACCCGCGCCAAACGCAATTAAAAATAAACCTATAGCACCGATTATTGGCCAAGCACTTTGGGCTGGCACATAATAAGTTTGATACTTTGTTGTCATTTTGATGCTCCTTGCTCTATGACTATCGTCTGTCTATCGGTGATGTCGTAAAGGGTATAAGAGAGAGTCAATGTGTTAATGGACGCTGGTAAATCAGGGTCCACGTAAAAAATCAGTGGCAGTTCTGCTGTTGCTGCTGCAGCCAAAGGTTGTTGATTAAAGCAAAAACATTCCGTTTTATTAAAGTATGCCGCACCTTGGCCTGGTGATACTGAAGGAATTGCTTGGCCTACAGTGTCACGTGTCGACAGGTTT
>NZ_PJAP01000317.1:0-6903 GCF_002836795.1 Shewanella sp. 11B5
ATGACGAACGGTTCGATTGGTTTTAAAAAAAACTAAATCGCCAGTCTGTAACTGATTACGCGGTACTTCTTTACCTAAAATACGTTGAGAGTTCACAGTACGAGGCAACTTGTCGCCAACAATATTCAGGTAGGCTAAATACACAAACCCTGAACAATCTACGCCATTTCTACTCAGGCCACCTAAACGATATGGAGTGCCTTTCCATTGGTTATGAAAACTCAATAGGTTTGACTCACTCCACTTGGGAGGTTCTGGCTTAAGCATGGGAGGAACCACCACGGGCTTAGGTGCGACAACCACAGCAGGAGAAGACGCACACGCAGACAACAACAGCACTAAACAACTAAACAATAATCTTTTAGCCAATTCAACCCACTCCAAACCCCGAAAAATCATCCGAAATATAAATTCTTTGTTCGTAATACACAATCAAAATAACCGCTGCACCGCTTAGTGTTAACGAGTCATCATTTGCATGCACTGCACTAAAGCCCGTTTAGCCGCCATTTTATCGACTTTAATTTGGCAGCGTAGCATAGTTCCTTGCCAGTTTGACCAAAAAACACTCGCCAATGTTGATGCCGGTAAGTCCGCACGAATATGTCCTTGTTGTTGCCCTTGCTGAATTAGTGCACTCAATAAGGCGATCCATTGATCATAAAGCTGATTCAAGGTTTGATGCAGTAACGGCGACTGGCTACTGACCTCAACCATTAAGTTACCCATCAAGCAGCCACGCGGTTCACTGCCACTAAACAGCTCTTCAATCAGTTGATGATATCCATTTAGCACAGTAGATAAATTGGCTTTAAAATTCACGCCTGGATCGATAGCGATAGGTTGAATGCGCTGCTGGAAATAATGTTCAGCCACAGCTGCAGCAAACGCTTCTTTACTGGCAAAGTAATGATAAAAAGAACCTTTAGGAATACCCACTTCGTCGAGAATTAATTTAATACCTACTGCGCTATAACCGTGTAACGCAAAAAGCTTTTCACCTACGACGCATATTGACTGTCTACTCGCTGCACTTTTATTCATTTAACCTCCATTTTTTAGTGATAGGATAAACAAGAATAGACCAGTCGGCTAATTTTAGTTACTGATAAGCTAAAACATGCGCTTTTATCTTTAGATGATTCAACAAAATTGTCCCATCAATGCTCTATTTCTGGATCAATCCATCATCTATATACGCAACCAAAATATGTTTCCGATAAAGCTTAAGCTCAGTAGTGGAATTTGAAAAACCATGTTCTATCAGCACCACGGCATTAAATGCAGCGGTAACCACGCAGGCTTTTCAACATAACGTAATTACTATCGGCCAGATTTCTTATAAGCAAAAAACCTACCCAAGATGGAACAGAAAAAACAGCCAATATATGGGTAAATACTGCTTGTACCACCCTGAATAAAACGGGGTTAACCACTATGGGTATTATTGGCTATCGACTCTTTCAATAACTGCATATTTTCATCACGCCGATCAGAATAGCTATTATCCATATGCTCATCGACTAGCTGTTCACAACGCTTTTGGGCTTCATATTGCTTGAGGGGATCCACTTCTTTATCAGTTTGCGCTTGGCACAATACATTGCCACAGCCAGATAGTAACAACACACTTGCCAACGCTAGCCACGACATGACATTTAACAGCGGTTTTATCACATGGTTGGTCATAGAAAAGAGCATCCTTAAGTCACCACTTCACATACTTATTTTAGGCATAAAAAAACCAGCCCGAAGGCTGGTTTTAAGTATAACCGAATAAATTATCCTGTTACACGTAACTCATCGACTACATCTTTAACGTCATCGGTATTTTTAGCGATGGTTAATGCTAAATCACGTTCTGCATCGCTCGACACAGTACCTTTTAAGGTCACGACACCATGTGCGACATCAACGTTAATATCTGTGCCCGACACGTCAGCGGAGAATAGTAATCGCGTTTTCACTACGGTAGCGACTTTCGAATCGGTTAGTGATTCACTTAAATCTTTGCTGTCTTTATCATTGTGCTGCTTCATCACCGAAAGCTCATTGTTAACGTCTTTCACGCCATCTAAGCTTCTAATTAACTCTCCGGCAAGTGACTTGTCAACACTGCTGTTAACTTTACCTGTTAGGGTCACGTTACCATCATGTACGTCGGTATTAATATCAAATGAATTCAGATTAGTATTTAACAAAAGTGTGGTTTCAGCTTTACCATCGATCCACGCATCTTTTGCATCATCTTGCCAATCTTGTGCTGCATTTGCACCAAATGCCATTGAACCTAACACAATGCTCATTACTACTGATAATGTGGTCTTTTTCATAAAGTTTTCCTCCGTTGTTAATCTCAAGGATTATAATGCGCGAACCATGCCAACTTCCATAACCAACTGTTAAAGTTAACAATAACTGGTTTCAGCGTTTATTTAAATAAACTTTATGGACAACGATATCGGACTTTTTTACCGACACTAGGTAAATTTTTCATCGTCGCAATGGGTGTTAATGGATCTCAATGTAGATTCGCAAAATCAACCTGATATCTCATTCAATAAACTCTCTAGATATTGAGACTATGGCCAATTCAATAGATACAAAACCATTATGTTACCAGTCAGAAAAACACGCGTTAGCCACAAATTAACAGCACCTCGAATACTAAAAAGCGCATGACAATATTGATTATCATGCGCTTTTTTAGTGCGTACATATGACTAGGTATGAACAACGGAAAGATTTTTCATAGTGTCACAGCTCATTTGTAACCAAGCAATACCTTCGGCAAGTTGGCTAGCAACACGCTGATTTTTAGTTTTTCTAGCAGCTTGCTTTAAATGAACCAAGACTTGTTGTTCCGTTTCAACCAATACCGCTATCACTTGGGGTAACGGCTGCTGTTGTATAACTTGTTCGGCCTTAGCATAGTGGCGACGTGAGGATTGTTGATGGTAAGTTTGGCTATCTATCGGCCTTGCTTGGCTTGAACGCACCACGCTAAACAATGGTGTTAAACGATCCAGCATGCATTTTCGAATGTCGGCCATGTGGATAAAAATTCGTTTGATGTTGTAATCGTCGGTCCCCAATGTGGCTTGGACATAAAATTGTTGTCCTTCCTGGCATAAATCAATAGCCTCATGCAATAGCCATACATCGGACTCAGCCTGTTCGTCTCGAGTAAATGATTTCAATGTAAATCCTCCTGCATTCGATAATTTTACTGGCACTTTGTTGGATGGGTTGTGTAACATATACGGGTACAGCACACCTTATTAAGCAAAAACTAAACCATGAACACCCCATGTACATGGGCAAAAATTAATTAACCTTCTAATAGTTAAAGTTATTATAATTTGTCCGGGTCTGAGTTAATTACCTAATTACACGGAATGATCACTTGTGATTGTCAACACGACATCACTGGTAAACATTAGACTTAACACCACAGGGAGTGAATCGGTATGCCACGTCCAACACTTTTTTATCATTTACACCGTCGTCAAGAAGGTGAAGCACGACTCCTTGCCTTGCCGAGTTGTCAGCACTTTAATAAGATTGCTAGTTCAGTTGACCAGCCCTGGTTAGACCAACTGCACAGTAACTCGATAGATGTTGCGATCATTGAATTATCACAGTTAAGCCAACTAGAATACGCAGAGTTAACTGACAGTGCGTTAATGTCGGATATTGAGTTCATCTTCTTAAGCGAAGGTAAACCGAACCCTAACTTAGATCATTTAATGTCAAAAAGTGCTGGTTACCATTTTCGCCAGCCTTACGATGCCGATGCAATTAACGATACCTTAGAAGACTTTGCCCAAGACTTGCAGTCGCAATCGACTAAGTTAAAACAGCCCCTTTCGAGTGAACTAGACCAATACGGTTTATTGGTTGGTTCATCGCGGTCAATGCACAAGTTGTATCGTACTATTCGCAAAGTTGCCGTCACCGAAAGCAACGTACTTATTGTCGGTGAAAGCGGTGTCGGTAAAGAGCTTGTAGCCAACACGATTCATTTGGCCAGTAACCGAGTCAATCAACCGTTTATCGCCATCAACTGTGGCGCATTAAGCCCTGAATTGGTCGACAGCGAACTGTTTGGCCATGTAAAAGGCGCTTTTACCGGTGCTCATCGTGATCACCGCGGTGTGTTCGAGCAAGCTGAAGGTGGTACCTTATTTCTTGATGAAGTCACCGAAATGCCATTGGAACATCAAGTCAAATTGCTACGCGTACTCGAAAACAATGAATATCGTTCTGTTGGCTCACAACACCTTAAAAAAGCCAATGTTCGCATTGTGGCTGCAACTAATCGCGATCCAGCTGACGCTATTGATGCTGGCCGTTTTCGCGAAGATTTATACTTTCGTTTAGCGCATTTTCCTATCCACGTGCCACCATTACGCGATCGTAACGATGACATAACGGGTTTAGCCCAACACTTTCTAGCCTATCGAAATACCGCTGAAAAACTCACTAAAACCTTTTCGGATGATGCTCTTAAACTTATCCAACAACAGAAATGGTCCGGAAATGTCCGCGAATTAAAACACGCAATAGAACGTGCATATATTTTGGCAGAAGATACCATTCTACCTAGCCATATCACGGTGACACCTCTAGAACCATCAACAGAACCTTTAGCTGACGATGTACAAATACCTGCTGGCATGCGCCTAGACGAACTTGAAAAAGTTGCTATCTTTCAGGCACTTGATAAATCTATGGGCAATAAAAATGATACTGCCAAACAGCTAGGCATTAGCGTTAAAACCCTTTATAACAAACTCAGCAAGTACGAAGAGCAAACCGATTCAGACGAACCATAGCGTCATTAAACGCCCATTCATTAAACGTGTTTGCTCGCTTTTGGCACCAGCACATTTAATGAATTGGGTTTGACTTTAATGCACAGATCTTCCGACTCAAATAACTCACCATCAATCACATATTGGCATGACGAATCCGTGTTTAAATAAATTGTTTTTGCTTGCTCATGATGAATTCGACTCGCTTGATTATCTTCACGATCTCCAGTTAATCCAGCAAATAGCAACTCGGTCATACTCAATAATTGTTGTGGCGATGTCTCGCTCGACTCAATCCAGGTAATATCTAACAAGCCATCGCTAATATTGGGCTCACCATTACCTAGTGCTAATAAACTGGTAAAAGGCGCAGCATTGGCAATCACTAAACTGGTGGTGTTAATCACTTGAATATCGCCACCATCAATCTGTACTCTTATCGACAATGGCTGATTTTCGTCTATCGCCTCCCACAACCCATTAAGGTAAGCCAGTTGCCCTAATGCATTTTTTTGGTTACGGTCAGCCTTTTCTATCATTTTCTGCTCAAAGCCTAGTCCCACCAGCAACAACATCAATTCATCATTACACCTTGCGGTATCAATACGTTGTGAATAACCTTGAATCAAAATATCAAGCGCTTGCGACACCGGCACCAATTTACTGGCGGCGCCAAACAAAGTATGACTTAGTGCATTGGTGGTTCCCATCGGAATAATACCTAAGTAAATATCAGTATCGACAATCACTGATGCCACCTCATTAACCGTACCATCGCCACCACAGGCCACAATGATATCTGCGCCTTTTTGCTTGGCTTGTTCGGCTAACTGCACCGCCGACTTATCTTTAGCGGTATACAACACTTCAAGCTGAAAGTAATCCGTCAAGGTTTGGGTAATATGCTCTGCTTCATCATGCCACTTACCACCACCAGACACCGGATTAACAATTAACCAAGCGCGTTTGTGAATATTGATTTGATTATGGCTATGCATTTTTTCTATAGCGGCCAACTGCCATTTATTTAATCGTGCCGTTTGGCGAATACTATTGATGGATTTAAGCACATCATTAACATTACGATTTTTCTCACGACAGACTAAATATGCCGCTAACACCAACACTGAACGCCCTCGACCTAACGCACAATGCACCACGACATTTTTACCGTTACTGACTTGGGTGTGTAACCAATTGATAGCTTGATTTAACTGCGCGACGGTCGGCACACTGTGATCTAAGATAGGAATATTTAAATAGGCAATATTTTCATCCATCAAGGTCCACTCTAATGCATCAAATTCAGCAGTAACATCTAAAATAGCGTCAATTTTTTCATGTTTAAGTCGGTCAATATCACGGGGAAATAATCGGCATGCTAAATACAACTGCTTATCAATTTTTTGGATTGCGGGTACTTTGTCGTGCTTTCGCGCCCAAGTGTTATACAACTGGGAACCCATTAAAAAGGGAATAAAACTCCAACTGATATACCAAGGAATACTGCCATCTTGGCTTTTTCGGAAAATGCCTGCACTATTAAACCAATAAGCTGAGCTCACTAGCCCTAAAGATAATGCAATCCAAGCAAATACAACGTTAAGAAATATATAAGGAAGCGCCACAGATAAGCACAAAGCCAATAACGCGCCAACAGTATAGTAATATTTAATATGAATACGGGTTAGCATAGTGGTCCTCCTGTTTAAAAAAAAGCAGCACATGTGTGCTGCTTAGGTTAATACTTATCCTAGTAACTATCCGGTTACTCCGTAACAGTCAGTCAAACTTTCTACTTCTACCTACATTGGTTTAAAAGGGAGTTGCCCTAACGATATCAATGTATTTTCAGTTAACAACTTAACGACTTTGAACGAGTAAAATAGTTAATGTGATTGGTATAATGCTTAACAGTCAGGATCTTCTGCTTTCATACCTTCTTTAACATCTTCACATGCATCTTCAACGGCATTACCGGCATCTTGCATCATTTCATCCACTTTCTCGCCAGCGTTTTCAGCTTTGTTATCTGAACATGCTGATAAACCAGCCGTTAAAAACACCATTAAACTTGCCATTGTCA
>NZ_PJAP01000318.1:0-6884 GCF_002836795.1 Shewanella sp. 11B5
TTTCCTCTGTATTTAGCCTGAGGTTTATTCACCTATAATCGAATCTAAAACATGTAATAAAACTGTCTACTTATATTAGCGCTAATTTAAGTTATTTTAGAGTGCATGTTGTATTTCAGCTTTAGTTAAAATGCAATATCGCCTTTGAGAGTGACAACCCATGCATCATTATTCTCGCTGATACCACCTGGATTATGTATGTACTGAATTTCAGGACGAATAGCAGAATACTTAGTCACTTGAAATTTGTAATAGCTAGCAATGACCGTCTCTGTTTCCTGAATAGGCATATAAAGAGCATTATTGTCATTATAAAGTTGGGCGCTATCAGCCAAGCTATCATTCACATGCAGGTATTTAGCGGCTAAGCCCCATTTATCTGTCGGACGAGCAGCAAATGGACCTTGATAGCTCACGCCTAATGCCAATGATTTATCAACACTAGTGATATCTTGATCGTTTAACGTCCCCATAAGGAACACACTAACACCGCGGGAAGATTCACCATCTACAGCAGTAACCTGTTGCTCTGCAACAAAATAAGCACCATCTTTACTGTCATGATGACGTGCTTTACCACCATCAATAATCAAGGGGTTACCATCTTGATTGTAGTAAAGATCATCACCGCCAACGGTATCATGCCAATAACCCAGTTTATAAGTACCGGGTAAGTCATTGAGTTTAGGCATCCAAGCAAGCTCTACAGGAATCGTCATTCCCAGAGTGCCATGAGGACTGCCTAAATTAAGATTCTGACTATTTTTAAGCCAGCTTGGGTTCATTTGGTAAACCCCGGTCTTTACATACCATTCTGGCGCTAGCTGATACTTGACAACACCCGCCCATTGGCTAATAGGCCAGTTGTAAACCGTAGAATTAACATTACCGAATTGGGAACCACAGAATCCAAGATAAGCAAATTCGCATTGGAAAGCGCCAAATTCAGCACCAACATTCATACGGCCTAACTTAATATTGAGGTCGTCACTAAGCAGTTTTTGCTCATAATAAAACTCAGAAATACGGGTCACCCTACCGCGGCCAAACACTTCTATCGATTGCATTAACTGGCCGATTTCAGCTTTATCATTAATATTCTGGCTTTGCCCACCTCTATTGGTCAGTGCAAAGTGGAAGTTGGCATCGGACAAGTCTAATAATTTTTCAAGATCGAAGTTAACACCAAGAACGGTTTGATCGGCATAACTAGTGGCATGATGTTGTCCACCTGTTAAGTTACCTCCGGTTTCGAAGGTATAACCTAAGCTAACGTCGATACCGGCATTATGAATCTGGCTACGAATACCACCAATATCACCGAACAAATAGTTATCCGCGGAGAAATTGTCGGCTTGTACTGAACTACTGCAAATAAGTAACAACACTGAGGCTGTTGTGAGAGAATTTATACTTTTCATTGAATACTTCTTTTAGTCAATTGGAAAGCGCAATGCATCGTCAAAAATAAATGCACTATTTGATATAGCAAAATCGTTATTTTGTTTAAAAAAATAGTAATTACAAAACGAGAATACAGTAATAAATTTACACGCCAATCTGAATGTGTTGAATATGAGCGCGTGATCTCATGTTGAAAATTGCCACTGTTCTTTCAGACATGCTTGAATTTAGTTGGCTTTTAGTTTGCATAACAAACAGTGTTTCTAACGCAATATAGATTCTAGTGGGAGCACATAGATATACAGGATTGCGGACAATGGATGCGTTGGCAGAAAACTCACTTGGCAGGAGTGACAGGTGCTAGTAAGACGATATAGTCCAATATGAACACGGACTAATAAGTAAGATGGAGTAATGGAGCGATGGAGTAATAGCGAGTTTGCGGTTAGGAATACCACTTACAAATAATAAAGCGCAACCTTACATCTGAGGCCATATCATCATGCCAAAGTGTGGGTTTTAGTGTTCTTATTGCGGACGATATCGACTGATTAACATGGGCGATTAACTCACCAGCATAGGTAATAAAAGCAACCATCTGAGTAGGTTCATCTAGCGATTTGATTCGTTTTTGAAGATGCTAATAACATCAACATTGCGCCATAATGTATATAAAATTGCACTCCAACACGGTCACGAGTGAACAAAGACTCTACATTTGTATCGAAAGGTAGAGTCTTTATCGCGTAAAAATTTGTCGAAGCAGATATGAGATTAATTAAACAGTAACGCAAATAAAGGCGCAGTGATAACCATGGCAATACCAGTAAAAATCATGGTTAAGCTAGCAATAACACCTTCCTCCCGCCCCATTTGATTTGCTTTAGCTGCTCCAGCACCGTGTGCCGACGCACCGAGAGAAATCCCCCTCGCTAAACTGCTTTTTATGTTGGCGGCTTTAAAAAGGGGCTCACAAATCAACATTCCCATAATACCTGTTACCAATACCAACATTGCGGTTAATTCAGGTATGCCGCCAAATGCACCTGTTGCTTCAATAGCAAACGGGGTTGATACCGATCTAACAATTAAACTGTGAGACAGCTCTGACGGCATATTGGTGAAATGGATAATCAACCATGAAGATCCAACACCCAAACATAATCCAGATAATACGCCAACACTTATGGTTAACGGATAACGTTTAATGAGTGCCCGTTCTCGATAAATGGGTACCGCAAATGCAATAGTGGCTGGGGCGAGCAAAGCAGGTAGCCAATGAGTAAACTGAAAGTAGTCGACTAATGGAATTTGAAATATAACCACAGTCGACAAAATGATAGTTGGCGCCAAGATAATAGGGGCAAACCAAATACGTTGTTGGCGTAAATAAAGCCGCTTGCTGATGTAATATCCTGCCAAGGTAAGTAATAAACAGAAAATGCCTAATAGTGAACCATTCATTTGGTGTATCCATTTTATCTAATGTTAAGACGTTTTTATTTAAGCAGTGAACGCTGCAACGAAATGCTGTTTAGGCGTTGTTTACGTTCAAATTTAAATAACTTATCAACGATAAAAGCGGTTCCAACTAACACGCTGGCACTGGCCAATAACATGCAAACAATCAACTCTGCACCATAACTTTCTAGCAATGACTCATATTTTGTAATGGCAACAACTGGAGGAATAAAAAATAACAATAAATCGCCAATTAACCAGCTCGAACCTTGTTTGACGACTTTCTCAGGGATCCATCGGCAAGACAATAATATCAACAATACGCCGAGGCCAATCACGCTTCCTGGAATAATCGAATGAACAGAATAAGCAACCCACTGACACAACCAAGCAAAGAAACATAGGCCGCTGACTTGGATGATTAAGGTTGTTTTGCACTTTAAAAAGGCACTATGACCAGTGAATAGAGATAACATTTAGTTTCACGCAATGGTTATTTAGTTGATATGCGCAGTTTACCCTTGCTTAATTGATAAAAAAAATGAATATTAATGATTGATTACATCACTTTTGGTTATGAAATTGGATCTTAAAGCACTGCACTATTTCACTGAGGTTGTTAAGGCTGGCGGCTTCGCCAAAGCTTGTCATTCGGCATTTGTGACTCAACCAGCGCTATCAAAAGCGATACGCTTGCTGGAAGACGAGCTTGATATGATATTGCTAGAACGCGGCAAGCGTGGCTCGCAAATCAGGCTAACTGAAGCTGGGAAAGTGGTTTATCACCATGCATCAAAGTTAATGGAAGGCCGTCAACTTATGATGGCTGAACTCGACAGTTTACGAAATTTAAGTGGTGGCTCACTAAAATTGGGGTTAGCCCCATTAGGCAGTGCAGAGTTATTTGCTCCTGTGATAGCTCAATTTAGACAACAATATCCTAGTATTGAGCTGCAATTATTGGTGCGCGGCGGTATAGAGCAAACGGCTGCCTTACACAAAGATGAAATAGAACTAGCGACAGGGATTATTGATTTCGATGATGAGTTTTGTGGTATTCGCATTCGCAATGAGTCAATGGTGGTTGTATTGCCCGCAGGACATAAGCTCGCGTGTAAAGAAACGTTACAGTTAAGCGAGCTTGATCATTTAGCACAAGTGATGTTTGAACCAGAATACGCCTTATATGAGCTAGTACTTGAAGCTTGTGCCAAAGCGGGATTTAAACCCAAAAATATCACTCGAGTCAGTCATGCTGACTTTGGTATTGCACTGGTAGCGGCAGGCTCTGGAGTAATGATATTGCCCAAAATTATTGCTGAACGATACCGGGTCGATGCGGTTGTTAATATTCCTTTAGCCAGTGAAGATTTACGCTGGGAGTTATCATTGTTTTGGCGTAAACAGAAACATTTATCATTTGCGGCTCAAGCAATGATAAAGCTAATTAAGCAGCATTTAAGTCAGCTAGAAAACAAACCTCGAAACGAATAAACCAGCATTACGGTTTAAGTTGCATTAGCCACTAAAACCAAACAAATCATTTTTAATCTAATACAGTAGAATCGCTAAATAACCGTTGCGATAATACGTTGATGAGAACTATTAATCCAAAAATATCGCTGTGAGTGAATTTAATAATAAATCGGTTCTAGTTTGGTAAACATAACGATGTAATCAATATTGAAGTGTAAAAAATCATTGTGTCATTTCATTTTTCCTTTCATTAAATATGTACACCTTAATTAGGCTTTACAATAAAAACCAAACCCAAACACTTTAAAAACAAAAAACATCACTACTGTTAATTTTTACACACACTTAATTACATTGAATAATAACTTAATCATTAGTAAACATTCTTAATCAATTAATATAACAAACCGATATCGTCACAGTGACTACACTGCGTAAAACTTTGATTATCATTTTGTTTTTTTATGATGTATGAGAAAATAATCACATATTGAGGTGCTCTTTCTATCCTCACTCATACTCTAAGTTCAGCTGAAAGTAGTTGTATTTATATACGTATTCCCATTCAACAAAATAGCAGTAGTAGCACTCCATATGAATTCATATTCACTAAAGAAAAAGATATTATTATCGGTTGTACTCGCTCTCACGCTTGTCATTATACTTTTATCGTGGCAAAGCTATTCCAGCCAAAAAAACTTACTATTAAAAAGTAGTGTCTATCAAGTAAGTCAACTTGGTAAGCAGCAAGCGTTGCGAATTGAAGGATGGTTAGCGGATCGACAGCGAGTTATCACCTCTGTAGCCACTAAAGTCGAAGGCGATACGCTAAATGCATTGCAGCAAGCACAAATCTCCGGAGATTTTCAGCTGACCTATTTCGGTAACAGTAATGGCGTAATGGTCGACTCAGATCCAAGTATTGACCGTACCAATTACGATCCAAGAACTCGTCCTTGGTACCATCAATCGCAGCAAGCTCGTAGAGCAATTCTTACCAAACCTTATCTTGATGTCGCTTTTAATATATTAGTGGTGACGATGGCACAACCGACTCGTAATGGGGTAGTCGGTGGCGATGTATCAATTAGCAGTTTAGTCGATAGTATCAACGATATGTCACTACCGGCTAACGGTTATGCCATCATGATGCATAAAGACGGTACTGTCATTGCTTACAAAGACTCACGCAAGTTAATGGGTAAAATTACCGACATTGACGCTCAATTAAACAGCCAAAAAATTCAATTGAGTCGCCAGACAAAGCAATTGACGCCAGTCTATTTTGATACTGAAGGCAGAGACAAGCTGTTATGGAGCGAAGAAATTCCAAACACAGATTGGCAACTCGTTTTTGTACTAGATAAGCAAACATTAGAGGCTCCACTGACTAATTTAATGCTAACTCAATTAGGATTAGCATTATTAGTATTGATTATCAGTGTGTTATCTATTTCATGGCTGTTAAGTCTTTTACTTGGGCCATTAAGCCGAGTATCACAAGCCCTATCACGCATAGCAGACGGCAATGGTGACTTAACTCAACGTATTACAGTCGACAGTCAAGACGAAGTAGGCATGTTAGCAAACAGTTTTAACCGTTTTGTGAGTAGTCAACATCAGCTGATCAGTCATATACGTCAACTGGCGACCGAACTAGATGTCGATGCAGAGCATAGTTTGCTTACCAATCAAACAACAGTTGAAGAGTTACAACGCCAGCAACAGGAAGTGGCAATGGTGGCCACTGCCGTCACTGAAATGTCGAGCGCGACCCATGAAATTGCAGCCAATGCTGAAAGTACCGCTGCGGCAGCGCAACAATCAGCCCAAAGCAGTAGCCAAGGGAAAGGGTTGGTTGATAAAACTCGTACAACCATTAATTCATTGGCATCAGAGATCGATGAAACAACCACAGTGATTGGCGAGTTAAGTCGACATGCACAAGCTATTTCTAGCATTCTTACTACTATTCAGGGAATTGCAGAACAAACTAATTTATTGGCATTAAATGCGGCCATTGAGGCAGCTCGTGCTGGCGAGCAAGGTCGTGGCTTTGCCGTAGTTGCGGATGAAGTTCGAGTGTTATCGCGCCGAACACAAGACTCTACTGCTGAAATTTACACCACTATTGAGACGTTACAAAATACGACTAAACAAGCCGTTAGCTTGATGGATAGCAGTAAAGCGTTGGCTAATAATAGTGTTGATGATGTTAACGCAGCAGCGCAAGCTCTAGAAGAGATCACTCAAGCAGTAAATGTGATTTCGGATATGGCCGGACAAATAGCCATAGCAGCAGAAGAACAAACGCAAGTCACTAACGAAATCACTAAAAATACAGTGGCGATTAAAGATGTCACCGATGAGATAACCTCATCTGCAATGACTCATTTAGACCAAGCAAAAATGCTCAAAGGCCGTGCAACCGATCTGAGTGATAAAGTCGCTACTTTCATTTTGTAAGGGCTTATTGGCAGGTAGAAATACCTGCTCAGTTGATGTTATCAATGTAAATCTTTGGAGGTAAAAACGCGTCAGTT
>NZ_PJAP01000319.1:0-6884 GCF_002836795.1 Shewanella sp. 11B5
GCCGGTAATGAATAACCATAACCTATGCTAGTTAATTGCTGATCTTGAGTCATTTGGCCCAAGAGCAAACGACCACTTAAGCTGGTAATGGAATCATTATATTGGCCCATTAGTGAAATAGTATGGGCCTCGTTATCTGGGTCTAGCGCCATGTAACCACGACTTTGCGCCCCAAACGTAGGGTTAAAGGCACTGTCAAAGCCAAGCTGTTGATTGTTATTGCTAAACACTGAACCATTGTAGTTTATGCTAGTAAACCAGTTATCACCACGGAGTTTAATCCCAGCGTTTAAGATGTCTGTCGTGTAATCAACAGGCTCTGCCAACATCATTGATTGGTTGAAGAAACTGCCAGAAGCAACTTTGGTTCCGGTTTTCTCTTCACGTTGAAAATTAACGTAGGTTGTGAACAGTGATTCTGTTTGATATTCAAACCCAAGACCGGCACGTTCACGTTTAAGCGATAATTCAAATGGGGTTAAACTGCTATAAAGCATTGGCATATCTGAGCTTGAACCTGCCGTTACCCAATTATCCGCTAAAGTAAGATTATCGCTGCCGATATTCTGATAAGGGCTTAATGCATTGTTGCTTTGATACGTCGCAATGGAGCGATAGCCTAGATTAAGACGATACAATCCAAGTTTACCGACATCTATTTCCATACGGCCATTGTCCATGCCGATATTATTTGCGACGACTTTTGCTTGGTAGCCATTGTTACCGCGATACTTTATATCGGCATCAATTTTGCCAGCAGTTTGATTACTGCTATTAAAGGCGTTAGCTGAGTTAATATCGTCTTCGCTGTTGTAACCAATACCGACACCGACATTTCCAGTGGTACCAGTTTCGACAGCACAAGCCTTACAATTCCAAGCATCATATTTAATGTTGTCGGTTTTAGCATTGGCTAGGCCATAACCATCAGCCATCAGGCTAAAGCTGGTACTAGTGAGTAACGCTAAGGTAATGAGGTTCAATTTAGTATTCATAATATAATCTCCTTAGCGCTGCAGTAACTTACCAGACGGATGGTTAGAACCATGCACCTGACTATGACAATTTAAGCAGCTACGACCACCAGTAAAGGCATTACCATTTACTGTTGAACCCATATCAGTGTTACCTAGATAAGCGTTGCTTGTGTGATTGTCACTCGCATGACATTGCTGACACAGTTGTGGCGCACGAGTTTTGAGCATTGCATCGTTCACAGAACCGTGTGGATTATGGCAATTGACGCAATTTTCGGTGACGGGTGCATGCTCCCACAGCTTTGGGCCGCGTTTCTCAGCGTGACATGAATAACACGTTTCATTGACTGTTGGCTGAACAAGATCTGAATCGCTCAAACTGCCATGTGGATTATGGCAGTCGCTACAGGTCATTTGATTCCATTTCATTGGATGACTGGTGCGCTTGTTCATGTCTGCTTTTTGTCTGGTGTGACAAGTGGTACATACTTCGACTTCTGTTTGCTTTGACAGTACTGGGTCATGTTCAGCATGTATGCTATGACAAGATGCACATGCCACATCGGCATTGGCGTGATGACTACTGTCCCATGCCACGCGTTTGTCGTCGAGATGACAGCTCATGCACACACTGTTTTGCTTGTCTGCAGCGAGTGTTGAAGTTGGGCCAAAGGTAATCATTGGCTCTTTACCACCACGATTATGTGAACCTAGTGGACCATGACACGCTTCGCACTGTAATCCAGCCATTGGACTTTTTGATGAATCAATTGCGCCATGAGCACCTTTGAATAAGTCCATGACCTTTTCTGATTTTTTATGACACATTAAACAAGTGTCGGCACCCTTTGGTGAGTATTTCCCCTCGGCGAATTTTTTATCGAGTGTTGCTTCAACTTCTGCCGGTGTCATGCTGGCATCCCACTTTGCCGCCTGTACATGACTCGACATAAACAGCGTCGATGCAGTAAGGCAGAGCAGGGCTAAAAATAAGGTATTTATTGAATGTGTGGTCTTCATAAGTAGACTTCCTAATTTGTCCATTTTGATGATCAACAAGTTGATTACGTAAGCCATAGCATGAGAGAGAAGCAGGGCTTCTCTCTCAATGGACAAATTAAAGCTTCACTTGTGTGTGGTTTTCAATGGTAGGTGCATGGCAGAAGAAACAGGTTTCTAACTGCGCAGCATCATTGGCTTCTTGATAGCTACCATTAACAACCGCACCTTGACTTTGTGCATGCTGCGAAATCGTGTCAAATCCATGACAAGATGCGCACGTTGCAGTGATAGGTGTTGTATAAAGGCCTTGCGACGTAGCAAGTGCACCTTTAACTTTGAATGCATCAAGATTAAAGTCGCTGTGACACTGAGTACAGTCTTTGATAATGCCTTGTTCACCATGAACACTGTGCAATTTCATTTCAATGGCACCTTGATTAGCACCAGAAGCATAAGTGCCATCTGGCGTATGACAAGCCACACAACCATCTAAACCTATGGTAACTTCACCATTAAGTTCACGAGCTAATTGTTCTGACATCACAAAACCAGCATGGTGTCCTTTATGTAACTCGAAGGTGTCGCCATGGCAATTATCACATGAACCAAAATTGACCGAGTCAGTGTGACGATAGCTAGGCGCATTACCAGAGAAAGTACCTACTGTGAATTCGGCTTTCATACTGGTAGTTGCTACGCCATCGACACAATCAATGGCTTGAATACCATCGTTACACATTTCAAGACCAATAAAGCTAAAGGCAGTATCTGTATCGCCAGCACCAAATGGCAGAGATGCAATGTTATAGACCAAGTTACCTGATTCAATGATTACATCTGCTTGTAACAGACCCGCTTTGATAAAGTCTTTACTGATTTTTGCTAAACCGCTGCCTGGGCTAGGGTTATATCCCATAATTGGGAAGTTAGGTCCGACGTTCGTAATGGTTTCAACGCGTTGAATTTTGCTGACTAAGCTTGTTGCGTCAATGGCCGTACCATTAGCATCTAAAATTGTTACCGATAGGGTCGCTGATTTGTCTTCAGCGCTTGATTTATTAGCCGTTAATGTTGCTGTCATTCCGTATAAATCGATAAATGTTTTTTTCTGAGTATACGATGTTGTGTGCAACTCTTCTGTCCAACTTGCATTATGACAAGCTATACAATTTGAATTATCGACTTGTTGCGGATGACCTTGACCCGTTTTAAAGTCAATGTCGGTATGACAACTTGAACAGGCTTCCATGGTTGGAATACGAGACCAGTTGTTCGATTCACTCAGTTGTTCTGAATTAACATGACAAGTGGTGCAATTATCTTGCACTATCGCATGCGCTGTTTCTGCACTCTTGTCTAAGTTGCGTCCATACATTTTGGCATTGTTATGAACATTATGAATTAAGTGACTGAACTCATCTTGAACCTTGCCTTTTTCAATAGCCAATTCATTGGTATGACATGATGTACAGGTTTCTAAATCAGTGTAGCTATGATAAATGCTTTCACCTTCTGCATGACAGGTATTACAAGTGGCGGTGTTAACGATGTTTTTAGTGTATTTAGCCTCGAATCCTTCACCGTCAAAATCTTCGGTAATTTCAGTACGCGGCACTCCGGTAACGCCGTCTTGCAAGGTTGATGCACTTGCAATTACATTATAACGTTGGGTTAGCTCAGGATTAAACCCTTCAACATTGACTGTGAAACTGTAATTGCCGTTACCATGGTCGGTAAAAGCTTTTTCGGAGCCAATAAATTGCCATTGGGCTGAATTACCTGCACCGCTTGCGCCAGCTGGAATGAGTTGGACGACTTTTTTAATTTCAAAGTCTTTAAGACCTGCTACAGGGAGATCTTTTTCATTGGTCGCAAATACTTCAATAGTCGGTTTGCTGTCTTGATAAGTGACTTTAGTGATATCTAAGTTTAGTGTCTTAATCGCTTCAGCAGGCTCGCCACCAGGATTACCTGGATTACCAGCTTCACCATCATCGCCTCCGCCACAACCAACCAGTGTCATTGATGCTGACATAGCAAGTAACAATGCCATTTTTGTGTATTTTTTATTCATCATATTTTCCCTGCAAAGGTCATCCATCTAACTCACTGGCAGTATGTTCTGCAATTATCTTATTCAGTTAAGTTGATGTTGGAATTAATTTTCCCAACACTAAGATTACTTTACAAACAGCAACTCGTCTTTAAAACGAACGTAATTGTGTGATGATGATCAGCCTATTAATAAAGAGGTATATAAAATACGGAGTTTAGCGGGGGAAGATTGTTCGGATAACAAAAAGACCTTAGTTAAAAACTAAGGTCTTTGATGGATAAAACGCCAAGGTTGTTTATTTGTGTAGCTTAAAAACCATGTGTTTTAGTGACGCGATCTACGGTATGACAGGTAGAACATATTTCCGATGTACGATTACGAGCATCTTCCTCACTTATTCCATCGACTATACCGCCGTTAGATTCAATATGTGACACGGTGGCATCAGTACGATACTTTTGATGACAACTTAAACATGCTCCAGTATCTGATGACATCCATACATCAGCGCCAGTCTCGATATCGCCATAACGCCATACTCTGTCAGTGGCTCTACCAAGTTGGATCCCATCAGCGGTATGACAGGTTTTACAATCGGTTTTCAACACGGTTCCAGATTCAACACCGGCATATTTGAGGTAATGACCTTCAGCGCTGTGTGCTTTAAAGGCAAAGCTGGTCGATTTTTTGCCACCAGGGTAAGTGTCATCACTCCTAAGGGTCTTATCAGCGGTATGACAGGTTTGGCAATTGACACCATTGTCATAGTGATACACCTCTTGGTTATGGCAACCTTGGCAGCTTTCTGTGTTGATAATGTTTCTACGTGTAGCAGTGGTTTGGCTAGTGTCTATTGCACTTGCAGCCATAACAAAATGGAATGGGCTACTTTTAATTTCCACTTTTTGGACATCATCAGTACTACAAGCCGTTAGTTTAACTTCCGGTCTGCCGTAACCACCATGGTTAAAACAGGCTGTAACTGCTGACCATAGCTCAAATGTTTTACCCACATAATCTGTTGGTAAGGTGATCTTATCCCAAACTAAGGTCCAGCTATTATCTGTGTTGGCGGTACCTTCACTTAATTTAATACGACGATTACTGTAACTGGCATCTTGATACGCAGGATAGTTTTTGTCGCTGTCCCACGCCATAACGATGCGGCTACCTTGGTCGATAAATTCCGCTGCAATAACATTAGCTGAAGCATCGGTAAATTTAACCGTAGTACTGAATTTTCCATCTGCAGTGACAATTACGTCACTGAATACGGCGCTCATTGCTTGTGTTTCGTTATAGGCTTTCATGACATCACCATGAGCTTCTTTTGCACTGCGACCATAGCCTTCTTCAACATGGCATGAAGTACAATTTGTGCCGACACCAACATGTTGTTGAGACGCTAATTCTGTGTGACATGCAATACAAGCCGTATCACTTTTATTAGCATTAAACAGGGCGGCATCTTTGGGAGCGTTCGTGCCCTCTACGTGACATGCACTGCAATCGGCAGCAGGTTTTTGCGGATACATCACGTTACCGTAATCGTGTATTCCACCGCCATAGCCAATCACTTTATAAGGTGCGGCAACATTGCCGTCAGCTGTGCTGGTTACGCGGTCTTGGCCTTTATGAATAGCATGGATCATGTAGGTAAAATCAACACTGTTACCGGTTTCAGGATCACCAGATGTTGCGGTATGACATGATGCACAGTTTTCAAGATCGATTCGACGACCGCCGTGCAATGCTAAGCTTTCTGGTTGGTGGCAGGTATAACAAGCATTGATCGAGACGATGTCGCGCGTTGCAATATCTTCGGTTAAGCCAGTTGAAGGTTGAAAATCGTAATGAGCATTGGCTGTGATTAATGGCTGTTTTAATTCCAATGTAATGCGCTGGGTGTCATCGGCTTGATAAGTGATGCTTAACGGCTCTGTGACTTCAGCAATATTGGTTTGAAAGGTGTACGAGTATGAACCATCTAGATTATCGACTAAGCAGTCAGCACATTTTGATGCAGCCTCAACTTCAGCCTGAAATTGTGCAGAAGGAGCGATATTGGTTTCACCATCAGGGATCCAACTTGCATTAGGTTGTTTTGTTGTATTGATATAAGACTGCCATTGATAACCACGATCTACTTCAACTGTAGCGCCATCAGTTCCGACCATTTCGGTAACTGGGGTTAATTGCGCAATACCAAAACGAAGGTCATGATCTTTTGTTAGTCCCAATACCGCAACACCATTGGCATTTTTAAGGATAAAGCCAACACTGACTTTTCCGTCGACTACGGTTGCATCGGTAAAGGTCGCTTTTAGGGTTGATGTCGCATCTATGTTTACACCAATAATACCATCTGGCCCATCTTCGCCATTGGTACCATCACTGCCTCCACAACCCGATAATGCTAGAGCAATAAGCCCTGCACTCAATACCGCTTTTGCAGCGGGACTAACTGTTATTGTATTCATCATGTATTCCCTGCATTTTTTTGTTATCTCGCATTCACTATTGGTTATAAGTGTGCGGATTTTATTCAAATCTAATGTTAGCTAACCTTGGCCACTTACTCATTGAATTATGTCTAGAGTTGTGACTAAGATCTGACTATTCCTTTATGGGTAACGTTGCTTGATGAAGATCTGCCTGTATTACTGGGATAAATAGGAGAGTTCCAAGATGTTAATACTGTTATTAGCATATTCTCGAATACGACATGTGATGTTAACTTGCACCAGCATTTGCGCTCGATGTTATAAACGATTATCTAAAGGCTGTTTTCTATTTCATCTGGCTATGTATTTATTTTCAATAGATTAATGATTCACGTCTGAATTTGT
>NZ_PJAP01000320.1:0-6859 GCF_002836795.1 Shewanella sp. 11B5
ATAAACTAGCTTTAAAAATATATGAGATAACAGCAGATCTAGCAGGTAGTTTATTGCAGGATTTGATTTCACACGCTAAATACTAAATACCAAGCGATTAGCTATTGAATATAAACAAGTTAATAAGTTTTACATTAAGGTAGCTTAAGCTTACTAAAAGTAATGTAGAGTAACAACGATGTCATAACAACGGCTGAAACTCACAATAACGAGTACATGAATTTTTGAGTATATCAATGATTAAGCGGTGTAGTTTTTAGCTGTGAAGTTATTCGCGGTATAAATGTCTGGAGATTTTAGGGGAATATTCGCGGCGCGCAACATGCGCTACCGCGATAGAGGTAACTGACTGGCTAGTTTAAAACACTTCGCCAGTTTCAAGGTCAATATTCTCATCACTTTCTGTTTTTGAATCTGATGAATTAGCACCACCATTCAATAACATAGCACGTAAAGTGGTATTAATTTCGCTAGCAATGACTGGATTCTCAGTCAAGAACTTACCTGCGTTAGCACGGCCTTGACCAATTTTTTCGCCTTTGTAGCTATACCAAGCGCCCGCTTTATCAACTAACTTATGCGCAACGCCTAAATCGACTAACTCACCGGTACGGTTAATACCTTGTCCATAAAGGATTTGGAATTCCGCTTGCTTAAACGGAGCCGCAATTTTGTTTTTAACCACTTTGACGCGAGTTTCATTACCGACAACTTCGTCACCGTCTTTAATGGCACCGGTACGACGAATATCTAAACGTACTGAAGCGTAGAACTTAAGTGCATTACCACCGGTGGTAGTTTCTGGACTACCAAACATCACACCAATTTTCATACGAATTTGGTTAATAAAAATAAGCAAAGTATTTGATTGCTTAAGATTACCAGCAAGCTTACGCATTGCTTGGCTCATCATACGAGCGGCAAGGCCCATATGTGAATCACCAATTTCACCTTCAATTTCAGCTTTTGGCGTTAATGCCGCAACAGAATCGACCACAATAACGTCTACAGCACCAGAACGAGTTAACGCATCACAAATTTCTAATGCTTGCTCACCAGTGTCTGGTTGTGAACAAAGTAGGTTATCAATATCTACGCCTAGCTTTTTGGCATAAATAGGGTCCAGAGCATGCTCTGCATCAATAAACGCACAGGTTTTACCTTCGCGTTGCGCTGCGGCGATCACTTCAAGAGTTAACGTCGTTTTACCTGATGATTCTGGACCGTAGATTTCAACGATACGTCCCATTGGCAAACCGCCCGCACCGAGTGCGATATCCAATGAAAGCGAACCGGTAGAGATAGTTTCAACATCCATTGTGCGATCTTCGCCCAACTTCATAATTGAGCCTTTACCAAATTGCTTTTCAATTTGGCTTAAAACGGCGGCTAGTGCTTTCTCTTTATTTGGATCAACCTTCATTATAAAACCCTCTTAAGGCATTCAATACGTTTAGTAAAATGCTATTTCGACTTAGGTGAAGTGATGTGAATCATTTCAATATGTTCATCAGTATACTGTATAGTCATACAGTATCAAGTGCTGAGCTGATTTTTTTTTTAACCTTTGAGAATTGCCTATTTACATCAATATTTTATCCCCATAAAATTTTTTGTTTGAATCTATTTATACGCTGGGGACAAATATTGTTAAGATTAGCCCCATAAGATTTACGTCCTACGATTGATTAATAGTGAAGTGTTCATAATGACAGTGATTGATACCAGCGATTTAGAAAAACACACCCCGATGATGCGCCAGTATTTGGGCTTAAAAGCGGCCCATCCTGATATGTTATTGTTTTATCGAATGGGTGATTTTTATGAGCTGTTTTACGATGACGCTAAACGCGCTTCTGAAATGCTAGGTATTTCACTGACGGCTCGTGGAAAAAGCGGCGGTGACCCGATTCCCATGGCAGGCATTCCATATCACGCCGTCGAAGGCTATTTATCAAAATTAGTTAACATTGGTCAGTCTGTGGCTATTTGTGAGCAAATTGGTGATCCAGCGACATCGAAAGGGCCCGTTGAACGCCAAGTGGTGCGTATTGTGACCCCTGGCACCTTAACCGACGAAGCTTTACTGCAAGAAAAACAAGACAATTTACTGGCGGCACTGTATCAGGGTAAAACGGGTTTTGGTTACGCGACGTTGGATATTTCATCAGGTCGTTTTGTGGTTGCTGAATTACCCACTCGTGAAGCTTTAGAAGCCGAATTACAACGCACTAATCCTGCAGAGCTATTGTACAGTGAAGATTTTACTGACATGTTATTGATCAATAATATGAAAGGCATCCGTCGTCGACCTGAGTGGGAGTTTGACTACGACACCTGTATTAATTTACTGCTCAATCAATTTGGCACCAAAGATTTACACGGTTTTGGAATTACTGATGCACGATTAGCATTACAAGCTGCAGGTTGTTTAATGCAGTATGTCAAAGATACCCAAAAGATGGCGTTGCCACATATCAACTCGATTGTGCGCTTTAATCAATCAGAATCAATTATTTTAGATGCCGCAACCAGACGTAATTTAGAGTTAACTCAAAATTTATCTGGTGGGCGGGAGAATACTCTCGCATGGGTATTGGATAATACAGCCACCCCTATGGGTAGCCGTATGTTACAACGTTGGATCCATGAGCCATTACGCAATCGTCAAACAATTCAACATCGACATAGTGCGGTCAGTGAACTGATTGAACAAGATTTGTATCAAACGTTACATGAACAACTAAAAAGCTTAGGTGATATCGAACGTATTATGGCTCGTTTAGCACTACGCAGTGCCAGACCACGTGATTTTTCACGCTTAAAGCAAGCACTAACGCTTCTGCCTGAAATCCAACAAACATTAGCAATATGCCAGCAACCTCGATTAAACACGTTAGTACAATTACTGGGTGAATTTCCTGAACAACACGATTTATTAGAACGCGCTATCGTAGACAACCCTCCCATGTTAATTCGTGATGGTGGCGTTATCCGTACTGGCTATAATAATGAGTTAGATGAATGGCGCAAGTTGAGTGAAGGCGCCAGTGATTATTTAGTCGAACTTGAAGCTCGTGAGAAACAACAAACAGGGATTAATACCTTAAAAGTCGGCTATAACCGAGTTCATGGTTACTATATTGAAGTGAGCCGTTTACAGTCAGATAGAGTGCCACTGAGCTATCAGCGCCGCCAAACACTCAAAGGCACCGAACGTTATATCACCCCAGAATTGAAAGAATACGAAGAGAAAGTACTGTCTAGCCAGGGCAAAGCACTCGCGCTTGAAAAACAACTGTGGGAACAACTGTTTGACTTGTTGTTACCTAAACTACAAGAATTACAGCAGTTTGCAACGGCTGCTGCCGAGTTAGATATATTAAGTAACTTTGCCGAGCGAGCAGAGTTATTTAATTATCAATGCCCACAAATGAGCCACGACATTGGCATTAATATTGAAGCGGGCCGCCATCCTGTCGTTGAGCGAGTTAGCCAAGCAGCGTTTATTGCTAACCCAGTTGTATTAACACCACAACGCCAAATGCTTATTGTTACAGGCCCAAATATGGGCGGTAAATCAACCTATATGCGCCAAGTAGCATTGATTACATTAATGGCACATATCGGCTGTTTCGTTCCAGCAGACCATGCTCAAATTGGTGAAATCGACCGGATTTTTACCCGTATTGGTGCATCAGATGATTTGGCATCAGGCCGGTCAACTTTCATGGTTGAAATGACCGAAACAGCTAATATTTTACATAATGCGACTGCGAACAGTTTAGTGTTAATGGACGAAATAGGTCGCGGCACCTCAACCTATGATGGTTTGGCACTCGCTTGGTCTGCTGCTGAATATCTTGCGAAAAACGTCAGTGCCCTGACATTATTTGCTACTCATTATTTTGAGTTAACCCAATTGCCCGAGCTGTTACCGTCAGTAATTAATGTGCATTTAGATGCAATAGAACACGACGACACAATTGCCTTTATGCATTCGGTACAAGAAGGTGCTGCAAGTAAAAGTTATGGTCTACAAGTTGCAGCCCTAGCGGGTGTTCCGGCCTCCGTCATTAAAGCGGCAAAACATAAGCTTCATCAACTAGAAAACCGAGATATGACATTATCTCAACAGAATCCAACTCAAGTGAGTATGAACTTATTACCTCCAATTCCAGAGCCATCACTAGCACTGGAAAAGTTAGCCCAAATTAACCCAGACGAGTTGACGCCGAAGCAGGCTTTAGATTATTTGTATGAATTGAAGCGATTAAGTCACACGAACACCTAGCGCCGAAAATAACTGCTTAAGTGGTTTTTTGAACTGTGGAAGCCTGCAAAGGCTTCCATTTCAATGACATATCAGGTGTTACATCTAACAAGTAACAGTCTCAGTAACAACTTTAAAAATACGTTGAAATGAACTAATAGCATTAAAATACCATCAATAATAGCTAGGTTATATCGTCAAATTGCAATTACACAACGCTTAAATTAAGTTGGCGATTAGTGGGATAAACCTAATCACATGAGTCAAAATACAAATACTCATATAGGTTTTAACCCGAACATCGCAACACCTTAATTGACCTTATTGAGACATTAACGATGACATATCATTTGTGTGTTGATGATAGTCTACCGCTTAATATTCACAATATACTTCCACTATCCATTAGTCTCTGAATAATGCTTCAACTGACAGTCCTTGCGACCCTAGTAAGTCTTTTAAACGTTTAAGTGCTTCGACTTGAATTTGACGAACACGCTCACGTGTTAGACCAATTTCGGCACCGACATTTTCTAATGTTGAAGGCTCATATCCGAGCAAACCAAAACGCCGCGCTAATACTTCACGCTGTTTGGTATTCAATTCATTTAACCAGCCTACTATCGAATTAGATAAATCTTCATTTTGTACCCGATAATCAGGGCCAACGGAATCATCATCAGCAATAACATCTAATAATGCCTTCTCATTATCGCCGCTGAGAGGCGAGTCTACCGAAGTGATTCTTTCATTTAACTTCAACATACGACTGACATCACCGGTAGACACATCTAATTTTTCGGCAATCTCTTCTGCTGTAGGTTCGTGATCAAGCTTTTGGGCAAGCTGTCTTGCTGTCCGCAAGTACACATTTAATTCTTTTACAATATGAATCGGTAAACGAATAGTACGAGTCTGGTTCATTATTGCCCGTTCAATGGTTTGTCTAATCCACCAAGTCGCATAAGTGGAAAAACGGAAACCACGCTCAGGATCAAACTTTTCAACCGCTCGAATCAAGCCTAAATTGCCTTCTTCGATAAGATCGAGCAGCGCTAAGCCACGATTGTTATATCTTCTGGAAATTTTAACAACAAGACGGAGATTGCTTTCTATCATGCGGTTGCGAGACTTTTCGCATCCTTTGAGGGATTTACGTGAAAAAAACACTTCTTCCTCTGCTGTCAGTAGCGGAGAAAAACCTATTTCACCTAAATATAATTGAGTAGCGTCTAAATTTTTCTGTAAGTCATCTTGGACTTTTTCTTCAATATCAAGTTGTTGCACCAAATCGCGTTTATCGGTTGCAACTTCTGGTGGTTGTTTAGCTAGATCGACAAGACATTCTGCTGAAGCAGTATTATTTTTGCGGCTCATAATTGCTCTCCCAAACCTAATTTGTGGTATTTAATCTACTTCACTTGCTTATCCTCCGTTAATTATGTTGCTAAACAATTACTGTTTAGGTAGATATCGTAATGGGTTGACAGACTTACCATGAAATCGTACTTCAAAGTGAAGCATAACTTGGTGTGTCCCGGTACTGCCCATTTTTGCAACTGTTTGTCCTGCACTCACATATTGCTTTTCTTTAACCAATATCGTGTCGGCATGCGCATAAGCACTTAAAAAATCATCATTGTGCTTGATAATAACTAAGTTGCCATACCCGCGCAGTGCATTGCCGGCATACACGACTCTCCCATCTGCTGCGGCTTTAATAATATCGCCGCGATTACCAGCAATCTTTATACCTTGATTGCCTTGTTCTGATGCCGAAAAATATCCAACTATTCGACCTCTAACTGGCCAGAGCCATTGCTGAACTTGCTGTGGCAAATTAACAACAGAACCACTCGCACTTTGGTTAATTGTTTGTTGGGTAGTTGTTACAGAATACGCAGGCTTCACTTTGTGATCAAGATCTTTTTTCGTTCTGGCCGAAACGACTACTGGGCTTGGGTTTGGTGTAACTACTGGTTTGATTGTTTTTAATTTAGAACTATCTGAGCTCGATATATAGGGCTTAGTGACGGCTTGGGTTTGCACTGAATTAACATAAGGTTGGGATGTTCGAGCTGGTGCCGATTGACTATTATTTGTAGCCGCTAAATTAAGCGTTTGCCCAGGATAAATAGTATAAGGAGCCGATAAACGATTCAAACGAGCAACTTCGACAAAATTACGCCCAGCTCCCCAAGCTATTGAATAAAGTGTATCGCCTTTCTTTACTTTATATTTATCGTTTTTTAACGAGCCTTTATGATATCGAGGACCATGATTTTTTGACGATAAGCTATCTACCGGTGCGGGACGATCAGCTTGAAAGCTGCATCCAGTGAGCATGATTGCTAAGACCACAAAGTTTGGCCAACCGGTATTCATCAAACAAAATCCTTAACGGGGAAAATACGTGATTGTTAAGCTAAAAAAGCTTACTCCAAACGAAAACATCAATAATTGATAAAATTCATTTCTATCGTGTTAACTAAGCCAAATCTCCATTAATAAGAGGTACAAATTTAACAGCCTCTATAATCTCAGATTGGAATGTCTGTCCGATACGGGTAATTTTGAGTAATTGCT
>NZ_PJAP01000321.1:0-6858 GCF_002836795.1 Shewanella sp. 11B5
TGCGTGATGTTGGTGGAGATTTAACCATCGATATCGACTCTGAGCAAGTGAGAGTGTTTGCCAGCGTGATTGACTCAGAGGAAGAACATTTATTAGAAGACTCTATGAGCCTCTATGATGCGGAATCTGAGTCTTATTGTGGACTAGAAGACTTTGAGTCGGTGCTGCAAAGCTGGTTAGCATTTATTAACGATAAATAGCCATTTCTTATTTCTAGCGGGAGTTACATAACAACAAAACCACGTTTATGTGGCCTTGTTGTTAAGTGTGGTTTGAACTTTTGCGTGGGGCTAATTGTTAAGGTAGCGTACCGCCATTTCAGTGCGAGATTTAGCATTTGCTTTACGCAGTAAATTCTTCACATGAACTTTAACAGTGCCTTCGCTGATGTGTAAATCTTCGGCGATCATTCGATTACTTTTGCCTTCAGCTAGCTCTTGCAATATTTGCAATTCACGCGGGGTTAAATTCTCTATCCAGCTGTTGTCGTCAATCGTGTTTTTCAACTCATAAAGATAAGCTTCTACTTCATCACTAATCACTCGGTGACCCAGCATGGCTTTTTTGAGTTGTTCTAACAATAGATCAGGCTCAGTGTCTTTGAGTAAATAGCCGTCAGCACCAGCACGCAGTAGTCTAACGACATCTTGTTTAGCGTCTGAAACGGTTAAAATCACAATTCTTGCTGTTACTCCCTCTTGACGCATAGCGTTAAGAGTATCAAGCCCAGACATGCCTTTCATATTCAAATCGAGCAGAATAATATCGGGTTCATCTTCGGCTACCGCGGTAAGAGCTTCTAGTCCCGTGCCCGTTTCACCAAAAAGCGAAAAGTCACCGTCGGAGGTGATTAATTGGCAAATACCACGACGTAATAATGGATGATCATCGACAACAAGTACGGAATACGGCTTACCCATTTAAAGGCTCCTGTTGAGGTGGAAAACTCAGCGTTACTGTAGTGCCGCCGAGGTGATTACTATTGAAAGAGACGGTACCATTAAGTTTGTTGGCACGCTCATGCATGATGCCAATGCCGAAATGTTGGTCTCGTTCAGCTATATGTGTCACACCAATGCCATCATCACAAATTGAAATAGTAATCATGCCATTGCCAGTTAACTGACAATTTACCACTATATGGGCAGGGTTAGCGTGTTTAATTGCATTTATTGTCGCTTCACGAATTAATTGTAAAATATGAATGTGTTGTTTAGCTTCCAGTAAATGTGCTGAAAGTTTGTAGTTTAATTGGATATCGATATTGGTTTGATGACGTAATTGATCCAACATGACTTCGATAGCTTGACTTAAATTAGGCTCTTTTATGGTTAATCTAAATGTAGATAACAGTTCACGTAATTGTACATAAGCAGTGCTGACACCTTCATTGATCTCGGTCAATTGACCTTCCACTTCAGGACTACGGCAACTGTGATCAAGGCTTTTACGTAATAAACTGACTTGAATTTTTAGAAAGGATAATAACTGCCCAATTGAATCATGTAATTCTCTAGCGATGACGGCACGCTCTTCCAGTAACGCCAGCTGTTGACGTTGTTCCGAGGCATTATGGATGGTAATAGAACGGGTTAACATCATGGCAAAGTTTTCAAACAATTGTTTATTCAATGGCTTATTGGATATTACTTCTAAATAGCCCATTTGAGTCATTTCTATCAATAGCGGAAACTGTACCGATTCAGTGGATAAATCGTCAGGCCAACCGCCTTCAGCCTTAATGACGTCTTTAGAGCCATCCTCATGCTCAACAACTAATCGAAGAAAGGTTAAGTCTTCATAATATTTCAGCTGATTGATTGCAGATTGCAGTGCTTTATAGTCGAGTTTATCAGCATGTAACATAACTAGGTTGTCGTATAAAAATTTTAGCTCGTTGTTTGCTCGTGTTAATGCCAAGGTTTTTTCGTTTACTTGGTTTTCTAAATCTTCATATAAATTGGCTAATTCTGCTGCTGTTTTTTGCAATGCATTACCCAGAGCGGTCAGTTCAATATAACCCGTTTTAGGCATTTCAACTTTGAAATTACCTTTGGAGATTGTTGCTGCACTATCCATCAATAATTGTAATGGTTTAACAACTCGTTTACGTGTGAATACTACGGCAAAGAAGGCGATAACAAGTAAAATTGATAAACCGATAATCTGTCCAATAACCAATAGTTTTAGCTTAAAGGCCGCGAACAATTCCATCTTTAATACCAAGGTATCAATGGTGTCGACAAAATCAGTTAACGAGGCTGAGTACAGTCGCGTATTCCCTTCTCCAATATACACTCTCATCACTTGCCATTTGTCGATAACCAATAAATATTGGTCGCGCAACTCTTTGGGGCTGTACCATTGAAGAGAACGTTTAAGCGCTTCTGAATTAAGTGTATTTTCGAATTCAATAATTTTTTTATCGGTATTGTTACTACCGGCATTGGTATACAGCAACAATCTATAACTTTGCATCCGCAGTGAACCAGAGGCGTTGATGCCTTTGGCATCGCCTAAGCTGAAGGTTAAATTGACGATAGAAAATACCGCTAAGCTTGATGACAACAAAATTAGAATGAGCATTAAACTTAAAATGGTGGAAGTAAGGCTGCCACGAGTAAACATAAGATCCTGCAGTTGATATCGATTAGTGATTAAAAATAAGTCAAAAGTACTGTTTTATATGATGTCCAATAGTGTGTTCTACATTAGGTATGTGTTGATAACATTAACAAGTTTACAAAACTGTGAGATACATCCTGTTTACATGTTGATCTGGCGCAAACTTTCATCGCTATACCCCATAAGGGGTATATTTAAAGCGGTGTTAAATCGCTAACTTTGACGATGGAGATGTCGTGATTATTAAATTAAATATAATGTAACACGGAGATAAAGGGTGATGAAGATGAATGTAAAATCAATTGCACTGAGTGCAGTGATTGCAACCAGTTTTTTAGCCGCTGGCGCAATGGCGAGTGAGAAAACCGAACCTCGTAATGAAGTTTATAAGGATAAATTCTCAAAACAGTACGACAGCTGGCATGCTACTGATGAAAGCAAAGAAGTTGTCGATATGTTAGAAAAAGTACCTAGCCTAGTTGTTTTATGGGCTGGTTACGGTTTTGCTAAAGATTACAATGCTCCACGTGGTCATATGTATGCGGTAACTGACGTAACGAATACATTGCGTACTGGTGCACCAAAAAATGCTGAAGACGGTCCAATGCCTATGGCATGTTGGAGCTGTAAAAGCCCTGATGTACCTCGCGTGATTGAAGAGCAAGGTGAAGATGGTTACTTTAGCGGTAAGTGGGCTAAAGGCGGACCAGAAATCGTTAATGTTCTTGGTTGTGCCGATTGTCATGAAAAAGGCTCATCTAAGTTACGTATGTCACGTCCGTTTGCTGAACGCGCCATGACAACATTGAATACTCCATTTGATAAAGCTTCTCGTAAAGACAAGCAGTCAATGGTGTGTGCTCAATGTCACGTTGAATACTATTTCGAGAAAACAGCAGAACGTCCTGGTTTTGTTAAATTCCCTTGGGATATGGGTACCACTGTTGAGCAAATGGAAGTGTATTACGACAGCATGGAGTTCTCTGATTGGACTCATGCAGTGTCTAAAACACCTATGCTAAAAGCACAACACCCTGGTTATGAAACTTGGAAGTTGGGTGTTCACGGTCAAAATAACGTGAGCTGTGTTGATTGTCATATGCCTAAAGTGACTAACGACAAAGGCCGTAAATTTACTGACCATAAAGTGGGTAACCCGTTTGATCGCTTTGAAGAAACCTGTGCAACTTGTCACAGCCAAAGCAAAGAGTTTATGGTTAACCTAGTTGATGAAAGCAAGCAGAAAGCACAAGACTTAAAAGCACGTGTTGAAACTCAATTAGTTAAAGCTCACTTTGAAGCTAAAGCTGCGTGGGATGCTGGCGCAACTGAAGTTGAAATGAAGCCAATCTTAATGGATATTCGTCACTCACAATGGCGTTGGGATTATGCGACTGCATCTCATGGTGCATCATCACATGCTCCTGCTGAAGTATTACGTATTCTAGGAACTTCATTGGATAAAGCTGCTGATGCCCGTGTTAAATTGGCTCAGCTATTAGGTGCTAAGGGTGTTAAGCAACCAATTGCATATCCTGACACTTCATCTAAAGCAAAAGCACAAGCCGCTTTAGGCATGAACATGAAAACCATGAATGCTGAAAAAGCTGAGTTTAAGAAAACACTTGTACCTAAGTGGAAAGAAGAAGCTAAAAAGCGTGAAGCGACTTACAAATAAGTTGTACTTAGTCGCATAAAAACTCTCCTCAGGTGTAAACCTGAAAAATCTAACAAACAGCCCTCATTTGAGGGCTGTTTTTTTTATGTGCGTTATACAGAAATAGTGACGTAACTTTTGGCTACTAGGTAACATAAAAGGTAGATGATTTACTGCACCAAAACGATGCACCCATGTTTCTCGTGCACTCGATTGGTGCCTTAATGTTAATGAATAAAAGGGTGGTTAAAATAAAACCCATATATAACAGTGTATTGAGAAAGTGGCCTAATGATTGAATTAACTCATTCAACAAATTAATAACAACTACATTTTTTCACACTTTTGGAGGTCGGGATGAAACTCGTCAGCGCTATCATTAAGCCATTTAAATTGGATGATGTCCGTGAAGCCATTGCAGGCATGGGCATTGAAGGTATGACTGTTACTGAGGTAAAAGGCTTTGGACGTCAGAAAGGTCACACTGAACTTTATCGTGGGGCTGAGTATCAAGTGGACTTTCTTCCTAAAGTAAAATTAGAAATTGCCACCAAAGATGAAAATTTGGACATGCTTATTGAAGCGATTACCAGTGCGGCACATACCGGCAAAATAGGTGATGGAAAAATTTTTGTGACTGATTTAGAACAAGCTATCCGTATCCGTACGGGTGAACTTGATAACGAAGCATTATAAGGAGGCTGGCATGGAAGAATTAACTCAATTAGGCCTGACGGTAACTGAACTACGTTTTGCATTAGATACGTTCTATTTCCTCATTTCAGGTGCGTTAGTCATGTGGATGGCAGCTGGTTTTGCCATGTTAGAAGCTGGCTTAGTTCGCTCAAAAAACACCACTGAAATTTTAACCAAAAACGTGTGTTTATACTCAATTGCATGTGTCATGTTTTTGCTTGTCGGTTACAACATTATGTATGTCGATAATGTTGAAGGTGGTTTCATCCCTTCTTTTGGTTCGTTAATCGGTTCGCAAGCTGATGGTGCAGACCATGCTTTGGAATCAGACTTTTTCTTCCAAGTCGTGTTTGTTGCTACGGCAATGTCGATAGTATCTGGTGCTGTGGCTGAGCGAATGAAGTTATGGTCTTTCTTAGCTTTTTCAGTAGTAATGACCGCTGTCATTTATCCTATTGAAGGCTACTGGACTTGGGGCGGCGGATTCCTCTCTGAAGCTGGTTTTGTTGACTTTGCTGGTAGTGGCATTGTACACATGGCTGGTGCTGCTGCTGCAATATCTGGTGTGCTGCTTCTTGGTGCTCGTAAAGGTAAATATGGTGAAAATGGCCAAGTTCATCCTATTCCTGGGTCTAACTTACCAATGGCTACCTTAGGTATGTTCATTTTATGGATGGGTTGGTTTGGCTTCAACGGTGGTTCACAACTGTTGGTTTCTGATGCTGAAAACGCCAGTGCTGTCGCTAAAATCTTTGTAAACACTAACTCTGCCGCCGCATTTGGGGCAATCTCAGCGCTTATTGTGTGTAAAGTTGTTTGGGGTAAAGCGGATTTAACCATGATTTTAAACGGTGCGTTAGCGGGGTTAGTCGCGATTACTGCTGATCCTTTATCGCCTTCGTTGTTAATGGCCGGTGTGATTGGTTTGGTTGCTGGTGCTGTGGTTATCTTCTCTGTGATTGCATTTGACCGAATTAAAATTGATGACCCAGTAGGTGCCATTTCAGTGCACGGTGTTGCAGGGTTCCTTGGACTAATGTTAGTGCCATTATCAAATGCTGATGCTAGTTTTGGTAGTCAGTTATACGGTGCAGCAGTAATCTTCATTTGGGTATTTACCACATCGTTATTGGTATGGTTTGTATTAAAAATGACTATGGGTATCCGTGTGACCGAAGAAGAAGAGTACAACGGTATGGATGCTTCTGACTGTGGAGTAGATGCTTACCCTGAGTTTGTGAGTGTTAAAACCGCGGGTTAATGAGTTAATTAGCTAACATTGAAAACAGAACCTTTAGGTTCTGTTTTTTTATGGATTAATAACATTATTATCGACTTACTTGAGGTAAATAATGAAGGATGTGCTAGCTTAACGGTATACACTATAAGATGAAATTTGTGACGAGGTAATGATGAAACCAGCACTGATAAATTTATTAATGGGATCTTTGTTATTGAGTGCGACGAGCCATGCTGGCACCGTTGTGGTGCGCCAGTCATCAACGCCTTTTGATGCTTTTGCTGTACGCGATCTTGTATTACAACAGCACCAATGGCAAGAGTTGTTAAGGCAGCAACAGCAGATAACGATTTTACAATCATTGCCTATCGGTTGCTTAGCCGTGACGTCACCATTTGATTATTTTAGCTGTGGCCATCAATTTTATCGTCCCTATGAATATCAAGACAGACAACTTTTTATCCAAATAGATCCTCCAGTTAGTGATAATCCACCTCAGTAGCAAATAAGTCGTTACAACCTTACCGTTGTAGTTTTGGCCTAATGGGTAACTATTGACTATGCTTTTAGATAGCGTATTCCTATCTGAGGGCTGAATAATGTTAACTCATCACTCAAAAAAGACAGAGATTAATCCCCT
>NZ_PJAP01000322.1:0-6850 GCF_002836795.1 Shewanella sp. 11B5
TTCATCTGATGACTGTCTACGTTGGTTAATCGAGTCCACCAGCACCACACCATTCAACACAGCAACACCAAACAAGGTGATAAAACCGATTGAACTGGGCACCGACAAATAGGTGCCAGTGACATATAAAGCCACCACGCCGCCGATTAATGCCAATGGCACGTTAGCCATAATCAATGCCACCTGTTTGAGTGAACCAAACGAGAAATACAACAATAAACCAATAAGTCCGATAGAAATGGGCACCACCAACATTAGCTTTTGTTGCGCCCGTTGCTGGTTTTCATATTGGCCGCCCACCACAACCGTATAGCCCGCAGGTAACTCCGCTTGCGGCACAATGGCATAAATATCGTTGACCACCGAACCCATGTCACGCCCCGATACATTAGCCTGCACCACCACTCGGCGCTGTACATCGTCACGACGAATATTCGGCGGCGCCATTTCAATCACCACATCAGCGAGATCGCCCAAGCGTACAATCGCGCCATTAGCACCACTGAGTAGCAAGTCTTCAATCGCATCTGGCGCATTACGATATTGCGCTGCTAATCGTAGATTAATGTCATAACGGGCGTTACCATCAATCACTTGGCCAGCACTGGCACCACCAATACCTTGAGTGACTAAACTCATGACTTCATCGACGCTAATACCATAGCGAGCGAGTACTTCACGTTTAGGTCGAACCACTAACTGAGCTTCACCGCTGACTTGTTCTAGCGACACATCAACCGCCCCAGGAATGGCAGCGACTAAATCGGTTAACACCTGACCTTTTTCCGACAATATGCTCAAATCGGGGCCAAATATCTTAATCGCTAACTGCGCTTTAACGCCCGATAACAACTCATCGACTCGAGTCGCTATCGGTTGTGAGAAGGTTAACAATAATCCTGGGAATATCGCTAGCCGTTGCTCCATCAAACGCTGTAGCTCAAAGCGCGAACTTGCCGATGTCCATTGCTCTATCGGCTTAAGGCCAATATATATTTCAATATTACTCACAGGTTCAGGGTCGCCGCCAAGTTCGGGAGCCCCGATTCGACTTAACGCATATTCCACCTCGGGAAACTCAAGCAGCATGGCTTCAATTTTAGGCGCGACGTTAACCGAAGTGGCCAAACTGGCTGTAGGCGCCAGTGTCACCCGTAAGTTGATGGTGCCCTCTTCTAATTCAGGCACAAATTCAGTGCCCAACTTTGGCAATAACAGCATGCTTGCAGCAAACAAAACAACTGCCGCTAACATCACTGATTTAGGGCTTGATAGCACCAGTGTCAGTACTCGTCGATAGACTGCGTCAATGGGTGCCAACACTTTGCTTTGACGTACCACAATACCGCGTTTAAATAGAAACACCGCCAATGCAGGCACTGCAAATAACGCCACTACTAATGCCGCCATCATCGCGAGAATAATGCTCACGGCCATAGGTTGAAATAATTTACCCTCTACACCTTCTAGGGCAAATAACGGCATAAATACTACGATGATAATCGCTGTTGCAAAGAAGATAGGACTGCACACTTCTTTTGCCGCCAGCATGATCCTAATCGCCATACTTTGGGTTTGTGAATCAGATTCGCTATCAACATCAACATCACTATCAACATGAACATCAGTAGATTGGTTGGCGCCTGTTTCGCCGCTAACATGTTTAAAGATGTTTTCGACCATCACCACTGAACCATCAACTAGCATACCGATCGCAACAGCAAGACCACCTAAAGACATTAAGTTAGCTGACATGCCGTAATAAGACATGATCAATAACGCGATCCCGATCGACACTGGGATCGACAGTAATACCAACAATGTCGCCCGTATATTGACCAGAAACAACGCCAAAATAATCACGATAAATCCAAAGGCCATCAATAGCGCTTCAACCACAGTCGTGACCGCTTTATCGACTAAATCCGCCTGGTCGTAAAACACCTCAAATGACACTCCTTTTGGCAAGGATTGTTCAATTAAACTAATACGTGAATTGATGTCATCAATGGTGGCTTTGGTATTGGCGCCCATGCGTTTAAGCACAACGCCTGCAACCACTTCACCTAGCGCTTGTACATCGGTCGACGAGCCATTAGCCGCTGCTTGCCTACGCGACATGGTCACTGCACCGACTCTTATTTCGCTACCAAAAGCCACATTAGCAATGTCGGCCACTCGTATTGGCGTGCCATTGATTTCGGTTAACGGAATGTCGGCAATGGCCTGTAAACCTGCGGCGCCAGCGGGCAACAAACCATAACCACGAACCACTAATTGCTCCTGGCCTTGGTCCATAAACCAACCACCAGCATTACGGTTATTACTTTCCAATGCTTGGCTAACTTGGGTCATCGACAAGCCATAACTGCGCAGTTTATTAGGATCAACTTGCACTTGGTATTGCAACACCTCGCCGCCAAACGACAGCACTTCAGTCACGCCACTCACTGGCATTAAAATCAGCTTCACTAAATAGTCATTTAAGCTACGCAGCTCAGATGCGCTGATATTGGTTTCGGGTTCAGCCCGTAAAATGTATTGATAAATTTGCCCTAAACCAGAGGTATTCGGGCCAATTTCAGGGTTACCGACACCCGCAGGAATTGATTCTTTTGCAGCTTGCAGTTGTTCAAACACTTGCTGACGTGCAAAATAAATATCAGTACCTTCGGCAAACACCACGGTCACTAACGACAAGCCAGTACGTGATAATGAACGCACCTCGGTCACCGCCGGTAATGCATACATTGCCGACTCGACAGGATAGCTGATCAGCTTCTCGACCTCTTCTGCCGCCAAACCTTCCGCTTCAGTATTAATGGTCACCTGCACATTAGTGACATCCGGAAACGCATCTAAATTTAGTTTTGGTAACATGAATACCGATGCCACCACAGTGGCCAGTAATCCAAGTAACACCAATAACCGCTTTTCAACGGCAATCTCAATTAATTTATATAACATTATGATGCCTTAGCGCTTAGTGGTTATGGATATCAAAGCCAGATTTGGCTTGCTCAGATGCTAAGAAAAACGCACCAGATACAACAACGCGAGTTTGTGGTACTAAACCACGAATAAAACTCAGTCCGCGTTGACGCTCCACCACAGAAACCTCTACTGCACTAAATCCACCGTCTTGCTCGATAAACACCTGCCAATCACCGTCACCACTGCGCGTTAACGCCGCATCTGGCACAATAAACCCAAGCGGCTCTGCCCCTTGATTTGCTGCTAGGTATAATTCGGCAAACTCACCAGCATGTAAGTCATGGCCTGGGTTTGCCATACGCACTAATACTTGCTCAGTGCGGGTTTGCGAGTTAATTTCATGCGAACGCCCAATAATGACACCCTCTCGAGTGCGGCTTCCCACTCGCACCAAAACATCGGTGCCCATATTGACTTGATCTGCTTGTAATGGCGTCAGTTCAGCCTCCACCCACAAATACGATTCATCGGTCAGTTGCATCAAAGGTGTGCCCGCGGTTAGCACTTGTCCTAATGTGGCAATATCTTGCTGAACCCGGCCATTTATGGGAGCCAATAACTGAAACTGGCCAATTGAACTTGGCGATGTTGCTAGCTCGGCTATCTGTTTTGTGGACATCATTACCGACTGTAAAATGGCACGTTTAAGCTCTGCGTTGACTTCGGTTTGCATCCGCTGACTTACACTAATCGTTCCTTTGCTCATGCGCTTTATGCGATCCCACTCCGTTGCTGCATTAACGTAATCGGCTTGCGCCGCAGCAATATCTGCCCCGCCGATAGTCAATAATGGTTGGCCTTTTTGCACCTGTTGCCCTGGCACCACATGGCGCTTAAGCACCTGCATATCTAATTGCGGCGCTATGGTGATAGTTTTGTCTTTATCTACAACCAGCTGAGCGGTGGCAACGGCCTGTAAATTAAACGCGGTCGCACTTAACTGTGCCACTTCCACTCCCGCGAGTTGGCGCTGCTCTGCACTTAAGGTTAACAACGACTCTTGATGAGCGGCCTCTGTTGATTCACTGCTGGCTTGCACAGCCGAACTAGACAGTGCAAATAATGATAACAATAGCGCTGCACTGAACAATAATGCCCGCGAAACGCTGGAGTTAGTGCGGTCATATTGTCGAATGCTTGACGGAGAGAGGGGCTGAGTGCATGGCGCAACATTTAACTGAGCACGATTCACAAAACGATTCACAAAATGATTCACTAAATGGCTCAACATAGCGTTGGCGTTTAATGCTGCCAATAAAGGTAGTGCTGGGACTGATTTGATTTTCATGGTTAATCCTAAAAACAATCTAGACCGTCGACAATAAATATCAACGGAAATAGGCTTAGCCACCGTCATTCAAGCGAGGTATCACGCCATGATGGAATGCAAAAAAGCATTCATTAGCACAATAACAGCGAATATAGAGGTGAAGCTAAACAGTAAAAACGTGTTTTAAAGGGATTAAACGATAGGAGGGCGATAAGTAGGGAAAGACTCAGGAGGTAAATAGTTAAGTTTGGTATCGGTAAAAAGGTCATGAAAATGTTCACTAACAACATTATCGTTAAGCTTAGCAAGTGTCACATGACCACCATGACACTGACAATCTAAACAGACATCAACTTGCTCAACATCGGTAACATTGTCAGCATGCTGATGATCATCATTTACCGAATGCAGCAATGAACCGTCAAGTGCACAAGCACAATCGACACACTCGGCGAGGCTTATCACTTCGGTAGTAAACTGAAGATGTGGATGGTTATTTTGCTCTTCGTTGCTGTTACCCACATGTAATTGATGCGCACCTAAATTGGCACCCACAAATTGCAGTAGTACTAAAGCAATCAATAACTTGGCTATATTAGCCATAAAAGGCAAAACGGTATGACTCAACCACCCACTCCTAAACGATATTATTTAAATACGCAGTGCTTAGCGTAATCAGCTGCTTCATTGGCAGTCCAATCACCACTTTCTTTTTCTTTCATTTGCTTACACCAAGCTTCACTACCCACTTCTGGAGCACATGCCGTTAAGCTAAGAGTTAACAATAATGCACTTGATACGGCAAACAACTTTGACAATGACATAAGCTATCCTTTTCTAAAATAATAAAATCTAGGGTCTGATGACCTTTCGAGATGAATTCTGCAGTAGTTTGTGATAATTAGCTACAGCTTAGAACTTATGATGTACCAATGTTCGAAACAAATAAGCGATAACCGAGTAAAAAGGTGCCAGCAAATAATTTACAGGCCCCTTAGCACAGAGATCGTTTGGCAATCCAAGTAATGGCTTCTTGTTTACGCTCTAATGGAAACCATGCAACTTCGCCCTGCATAAAGGGTCCCATCAGCCTAACAGAATTACCCACCCAATCTGGGCCGCCCACAAACACTAACGCATCAAACGCAGGTAACTGAACTTCTCCGCTACCAGTTAATGAGCCAAACTCCCAGCCTTCTAACAACACATCAGCTTCAATATAAAGACACACTTGATTCCAGTCTTTACGATAACTCTTAATGGCGGGCTGTAAACGGGTACGGTAATCTTGTGCCGATAAACGGCCACTGACAAATAAGCTGATGACACCTTTAGTGATATCGGGGATTTGGCATAACATAACGGCAACTCCGGCCCTCTAACTAGGCCATAGAACAGACTTTATACGGTGATGTTATCGTGTAAAGCGACAATGGCGCTCATGATAACAAAACTATTCTAGTTATTTCATTAAATATGTAATAACTCTGAGGCCTGTCAGGCTTTTTAGTTCAATATCCATGCTAAGGCTAAACCACTTCTTGCCATACATGTCACAGCAGACAACCCTGAAAAGTTTCCCAGATTGCGGTAGAATGTAACTACAGCACATAAACATGCCGCGTTAAAAACAGTAAGCAGCGTTACAGGTTTATGACCGTTAATTAAGGGGAACACTACAACCGAATGATACAAATAACTCAACGCGTCATATTGCAAGATAACGAAATTGAATGGCAGTTTGTCCGTTCAAGTGGTGCGGGTGGCCAGCATATCAATAAAGTATCAACCGCAGCGCAACTCAGCTTTGATATTGCCTCATCTTCTTTACCCGAGTTCTACCAACAAAAGCTGCTTGCAAAAGCTGATCACCGTATTACCAAAAGTGGCAAAGTAATTATAAAATGCCAATTTCCCAGATACATGCAAAATGAAGTAAAAGTTGTCAATCTATCAACATTGCTCTAGCTTTTCCGCATTCGATACGTAACATACTATCCAATGTCTTCATTCTAGTTTTAATATTGAAAATCTTAAATTAACCCTCTTTCTCAATATTTTTATTCAAAGACTATTACTATAAATGGTATTTATTAGTTTTAAAAAGAGAGGATACAATAATTTAGTATTTATCGATTTTTTGTTAATTCTCAATACTAAGACTTCACTTCTGTAATTTTTTAGCTTCTTGACCTACTAGAAATCTACTTTTTTCCTCATTACCTTAGATGCTCCTCGTTTCGTTTTGCTATCCATTCGGCGTAACTGTGAGCCAAATGTTGGTTTTGATGCTCTTCGAGATTTTTTAATAATCATTGCGGATAAAATTAGTTCTTTTAGACGCTCTAGTGCGGCTTCTTTGTTTTGTAACTGAGTTCTGAACTGTTGTGATTTGATAATGATTACACCATCTGAGGAAATGCGACTATCAGATAGCTTAAGAATTTTTTCTTTATAAATCGCTGGTAAAGATGAACGATTAATATCAAATCTCAGGTGGATAGCTGTTGCTACTTTATTAACATTTTGCCCTCCATTTCCAGCTGATCTTATTGCGTTAAGTTCAACTTCCCAATCGCCTATGAT
>NZ_PJAP01000323.1:0-6837 GCF_002836795.1 Shewanella sp. 11B5
TGGTATCAAGTATAAGACACTAAAAACTACTTGCACGGCCAAGATGTTATTAAGGGGTTAATCATGAGATATGCCTTGGAATTTTTTACAGCCATAAAAAAACCGACAGCCACATGACTGTCGGTTAAGGTGTAACTCGTGAATAAATTAGCTCATGCGGTAACGTAATACTTTTAATGATTTCTGTTCATCAATATCAGCAAATACGGACGGATTAGCAATTCGCTCAACATAAGATAATTGTGGCGCGGTATTAACCACTTGTTGCATTAAAAAATCACAACCCAGTTCAGGGGCATTTAAGCACAGCAACACTTCACCTTGCGGGGCAAGCAAATCCTGCAGACGTTTCAATAAGCGCTCATAATCTTTAGTGGCCACAAAACTGCCACGTTGATTACTGGGAGGATCGGCCACAATCAAATCATACGGTCCAAGCTTGGTTAACTTACCCCAAGATTTAAAAATATCGTGGCCTAAATAACGCGCACCTGCGGGTAAGTCATTTAATACATGGTTTTGCTTACCAATGCTTAACGCGCCTTTACTCATGTCCATGTTGACCACTTCATCTGCGCCGCCTTGCAAAGCCACTACCGAAAATCCGCAAGTATAAGCAAATAGATTTAGCACTTTCTTATGTTTTGCATGTTGTTTCACCCATGCTCGGCCATTGGCCATATCTAAGAATAAACCGTGGTTTTGTCCGCGTAATAAATGAACTAAAAAACGCGCGTCATTTTCAGTTACTATATGCTGTTCTGGTACTTCGCCATGCAATAACTCACTGAATGTTTGGCCACCGTGACGGTATTGGTACACCAAATTAAGTGTTTCAGTTGGTCGTTGTTGCTGCCAAAGGGCCTTTATTGCAATCACTAATTCATCCAGTTGTTCGGTTTCGAGCATCTTAAAACTGGTGAGCAATAATACTGGCTTATACCAATCTAAACACAGGTGTTCATCGCCCGCGAATAATCCGCCACGGCCATGAAATAAACGGCAAACATCATCACCGAACGTCAAATTTGGAACTATTTGTAAAAAACCTTTCATACACTCTCTTAACTCAATAAACTAAATACAATCAATAGGGTTATGCATTGGTGGTTGATGACTTAGCTTTAGCGTCACTGTCCACGCGATGGTCATTATCAGCGTCACTACTGACTCCACTATCAACGTCATTATTAACCTGTTCTTCATCGTCGTTTGTGTGTTCATCCTCAGCTGCAATTTCGGCTTCTGCTTTAACACTATTGGCGGATTCATTAAATGAGTCATCACTATCATCCGACAACAATATTGCCAGCCAATTGCCCGAGTCACTCGATTCAAGACCAATTTTAACAATCATGGTTAAGGGTACCGACAGCAACATGCCGACAGAGCCAAGCAGCCAACCCCAAAAAATCAATGATAAAAAAACCACTAAGGTAGACAAGCCTAAGCCACGCCCCATAAAACGGGGTTCAACCATATTACCCATCACCATATTGGTACCCACATACAATAAACCGGTAATACCTGCAGCCCCTGGGCCCATTTGGATAAAAGCTAATAACACAGCCGGAATTGCGGCAATAATAGAACCAATATTAGGAATATAATTAAACAGAAAAGCGATGACAGCCCATAACAAAGCATAGTCAACGCCAATGATTGTCAAACCGATACCAACAACCACTGCTGTCGCTAAACTGACCAGGGTTTTAATCACCATATATTGATTAACCGACTGCAAAAACTTGTCGATTTGCTTTAAACGCTTATCTGGAGCATCAAGGGCTAAATGAAACTTTCTAGGCATTGATTGCGCTTCAAATAACATAAATACGATAGTCAAAATAATCAGGAATAAATTAGCCATCACATTGCCAACACCAGACAACATATTGGTGGTCATGGATAACGCCATGCCGGGGTCAAAATAATCGAGTACTTTTTGTTGAGAAATCTGGATATTAAAATCTTGCAGTTTTTCAAGGATCCACGCAAATTGTTCAATCAATTGCTCCCGATACTTGGGCATTTCTTTGGAAAACTCAGTTACCGAACTGCCCACTAAACTGGCCAGCCACAAGCCCATTAACACAATAAATCCCATCATTAAGATGATCGATAACCATTTAGGAATACGGTAGCGCGTCATCAACACAATAGCAGGATTACAAATAACCGCTAAAAATGCAGATAATACAAAAGGCACCACTATTGGGCTGGCCGTTTTAATTCCTGCCAAAATAATCACTACGCAAGCCATCACCACAAAACTTCGTACAGCCATGGGCGATTGTTGTAATCCATTCATAGAACTAAAAATCCTTATTATTGCTTATTAAAATGATTCTATATGCTAAGCTAAACTCAGTAACATATTGCAAACTAAGTTAAAATTCATTGTCGATTCATATATCAATTGATGACAATATTGGCTTACAACTACTTTTAGGGATCCACTCACTCAATATGAAACCAGAAACCGCTATTATACGCATTAAAAACTTACGTTTACGCACCTATATCGGCATTAAAGAAGATGAAATCAATAACCAACAAGATGTCATCATCAATGTGGTTATCCATTATTGTGCCGACAAAGCGCGAAACAGCAACAATGTCGCTGATGCGTTGAATTATCGCACCATTACTAAAAAAATCATTGCCTTGATTGAAAATAATCGTTTTTCTTTACTGGAAAACCTAACAAACCAAACTCTCGCCATTGCTAGCGAACATGATTGGGTTGAATTTGCCAGTGTTGAAATTGATAAACCCCATGCACTGCGCTTTGCAGACTCAGTGTCGATGGAATTATGCTATCAAAAACCGCAATAACAGACATGTTACGTGCAGTATTTGTGATCATTTTTTAAGGTTACCATCGTATATTGTTCTAATGAGTAAAGGGGAGCTTAGATGAAAATATTAATCACAGGTGCAACAGGGTTTGTTGGCAGACGCTTAGTTAAATCGCTTAGTGAGCATCAACTGATCATATTGACGCGAAATATTAATAACGCTAAAAATAATCTTGGTAGCCATCATCAATATTGGCAAACCCTTACTGATAAATCAGACCTTAACGATATTGATGCAGTGATCAACCTTGCCGGCGAACCGATAGTCAATAAACGTTGGAGTAACAAGCAGAAAAAACTGATATGCGACAGCCGTTGGGACATCACGGCAGCGTTAACTCAGCTTATTAGTAAAAGTACCACGCCACCGCATACGTTTATTAGTGCCTCAGCAGTAGGTTACTATGGCCGACAAGACCAAAATCCAGTTGATGAAACGAGTGGTTTTCATGCAGAATTTAGCCATGATATATGCCAAAAATGGGAAGATCTCGCACTTCAAGCCCAGTCACAACAGACCCGAGTGTGTATTACTCGCATAGGTATTGTGCTTGGGAAGAATGGCGGCGCATTAGCAAAAATGTTACCTCCATTCAAACTTGGTTTAGGCGGCCCAATAGGCAGTGGCGAGCAAGGTATGAGTTGGATCCATGTTGATGATTTAATTTCATTGATGGCCTACTTACTCAGCAACACAGACTTACAAGGTATTTTTAATGCTACCGCACCTCAGCCTGTTAGCAATGCCAAATTTGCTAAAGCATTAGGCAATGCGTTAAACCGTCCGGCCAAAATAACCACACCACCATTGGCTCTAAGACTAGCAATGGGTGAAATGTCAGAGTTGCTTACTACCGGTCAATTTGTGTTACCTAAACGAACTTTAGCAGCTGGCTTTGAGTTTAAATACTCTGATATCAACAGCGCATTAGATCATATTACTCACTCAGCGAACTGACTCAAAGTGCTAGCTCAAAGTGCTAAGTCACTGAGCTAAGTCACCTGGCTAATGGGCATCACTTAACCAACTGTTTAATTTTGTCGATTATCGGTCCATAGCGACGCGCAAGTGGTCGGTGTTTTTTGTAAATAATGAACAATGGCTCACTGACCACCACATTGTTGGCTTGCTCGGTGGTAAAAGATGCTATGCGGATATGCTGTTGTTGGCCAAAATGGTCAACAGCAAATTGTGGTAGTACAGCAAATGCGAGCCCTTTAGCCACTGGCACAAGAATTTGGTTCAACTGATTAACGTAACTGCGAATGGGCACCTGCAATGCCAACGCTTGTTTTTCAGTAAAATACTGGCCGACTATTTGCGACCAATAATGCATCGCATCAGGGTGGCTCACCATTCCAAGCTCCATGAGCTGTTCAAATGTAACCGATTGATGTGAGTAAGACTGAGGTAACACCAGACACAGAGACTGCGCAGCTAATGGAGTCACCACCAGCTCATCCATATTAATCGGCTGCGTAATTATACCCACATCAATGGTATTGGTCATAACACTGTCAATAATGCGTTTATTAGGCGCCGCTTCCAGATAGATTTGTAATTGACTATATGGCAACTGATAGTCAATAAGGTGAGGATATAAAAGCAACGCCATCGATCCCGAACACGCTAAACGGCACTCGCCGACATGCTCATCATCAACCGCTAATTGCGACAAAACTTGCTGTTGTTGCTGCTGCCAAACTAATGCTTGTTGATACAACACAATTCCAGCTTCAGTTAGCTCAAAGCTTTTTCCAATTCTAATGAGTAAATCAACACCCACTTGCTGCTCGAGCTTTTTAATGTGCTGACTCACGCCAGGTTGCGTCATAAAAAGTTGCTCTGCAGTATGAGTAAAATGCCCAACTTCGACGAGTTTAATAAATGTTGTTAACCATTGTTGATTTAACATGTCATGCCTCTACTCTGCCCCAAATATTAATCTCACCCATGACACTCTCACGGATGGCTTTAATCTGAATGTTATTCACCTGAATGCTATTAATTTAAGTGCTATTAACCGAAACGATAAAACCACAACGCTATCATAGCAATTCTTAATACTATAGCGACACGATTAATAACTAAAAATTATCATTATGAGTATTTTTGATAATTTAACATTTATATCTGAACTTCCTATACTGACGTTATCAACTCGGAATGACGAGCAACATGGCAACACATTAATTCAGTGTAAAGAGGTTAAAATGAGTAATACATATCCACGCAGTTTTTCCCATATTGGTATTTCGGTACCAGACTTAGATGCCGCTGTTAAATTCTATACTGAAGTATTAGGTTGGTATCTCATTATGCAGCCTACAGAAATTGTTGAAGAAGACACGCCTATCGGCGAAATGTGTACTGACGTATTTGGTGCAGGTTGGGGATCATTCCGTATCGCTCACCTTTCAACTGGTGACCGAATCGGTGTCGAATTATTCCAATTTATCAATCAGGAAAATCCAAAGGATAATTTTGAATACTGGAAAACCGGCATCTTCCATTTTTGCGTCCAAGACCCAAATGTTGAAGAACTCGCTGAAAAAATTGTTGCTGCTGGCGGTAAAAAACGCATGAAAGCACCACGTTATTACTACCCAGGTGAAAAGCCATATCGCATGATCTACATGGAAGACCCATTTGGTAATATTCTAGAAATCTATAGCCACAGCTACGAGCTACATTATGCTAGCGGTGCTTATAATTAACCTGTGTTAATTAGCCAACATAAGTTGCGCTTAATGCTGCTAGGTTGCGCCTCAGAACGATACTAACACTGTAGTTCTGCGGCGCTCATTTATGTATAAAAAGACTGAACTTCATCTGCGCTTAAATAACGCCACTCCCCTTCTGCTACATCGGCACTCACAGCACCAATACTTTCACGATGCAGTGACACCACTTTATTGCCCACCGCAGCAAACATTCTTTTTACTTGATGAAACTTACCTTCAGTTAAGGTCAGTAATACTTCTTGTGGTGTGATAATTTGCAACTTTGCCGGTAATGTCAGCTCTTGCTCCCCTTGCAAAGCAATGCCTTGTAAAAAAGACTCTCCGGCATCTGTTGCTATCGGCTTAGCTAATTTAACCCGGTAAACTTTATGGCATTGTCCAGACGGGGACGTGATAGCAAATGTCCAACGGCCATCATCGGTAATAAGCACTAACCCAGTTGTATCGGCATCTAACCGTCCGGCAATATGCAACTCAGATGGTCGTTCGACGTCAATTAATGAGAATAGCGACGGATAGACACCATCGACATTAGAACAAAGAGTATTGGCAGGTTTATTGATTAACATATAACGAAACGCTCGAGCTGCAAGCTTTTGACCGTTTAAGCTGATGTCATTATTTTCATGAACTTGAACAGCTTCATTCCTGACAACCACACCATTAACGAACACCTCACCATTATGAATTAGCTGGATCGCGTCATACTTTACTAGCTCAGTACTTTTACAAATAAATCGATCAAGACGCATAAATAACCTTAACTTGGGATAATCATTTATTATTGGCTACTTAAGCGGATATTATGCTTTGTCTCGTCAAATATGCAGTCAATGGTGGAGGGTATTATGCCACAGACGTAAAGTGCGGTTTGTTTTATTAGGGAGAATCGCAAACACATTACTCAAGTAAAAAAGAGCAAAAAAACGTAGCACCGACACTTAACGCAAACCCCACAAACATCATCGCAATAAAAAACCATTTGTGAGAAAAATTGCTTCCTTTAAATACCAAGTACGATTTACTGATGGTGTTACCGAGTAAAATTAACAACAATAAATTGATTAAATCAATATCCTGTGGATTCATAGACCATTCGGTCATCACCGATACAAGAATGGCATGAGCTTCAAAAAATGATACAAGTAAAGTACTGATCCCTCGCGAGAGACCGAGTTCACTGCCGATAAAATGCATGGCATATACAAGTCCGAGAATAAAAATAGATAGC
>NZ_PJAP01000324.1:0-6823 GCF_002836795.1 Shewanella sp. 11B5
TTAGATTTCTCAGTACCAGAGCGTTTTATCCAAGAATTACAACCCGGCAAACTCGTTGAAGCTAAAGCTGTTGCTTATCCGGACCGGATATTTAAAGGTGTAGTTACTTCGATTGATAGCCGCGTTAACCCAGATACTCGAGCGGTGGTTGTGCGCGCGGTAATGCCTAATGATGATTATAAGCTACTGCCTGGCATGCTGATGAAAGTGCGTCTTATTAAGCAAAGTCGCGAAGCATTACTATTACCTGAAGCTGCAATTATTCCTATTCAAAACAAGCATTATGTTTATGTAGTAAATGCTGAAAATGTTGTCGAACAGCAACAAGTTACTTTAGGCAGCCGAACACGTGGTTGGGTTGAAATAACCGATGGGCTTAAGGTTGACCAACAAGTGATTATTCGCGGGATTTTAAAAGTTCGACCAGGAGATAAAGTTCAAGTTGAACAAGCCGAAAACTTTAAGTTTGCTCAAGTAGAAGGTATGGAGAAGTCAGCATGATATTAACTGACTTATCGGTTAAACGGCCTGTTTTTGCATCTGTTATCAGTATCTTGCTGATTGTTTTAGGGTTAGTCTCATTCGATAAATTACCCTTGCGGGAATACCCAAACATTGACCCGCCTATAGTGTCAGTCGAGACCAGTTATCGCGGCGCCAGTGCTTCAGTAGTTGAAAGCCGAATCACTCAACTTATCGAAGACCGAATAAGTGGCGTTGAAGGCATCCGCCATATTAGTTCGTCAAGCAGTGATGGCCGTTCAAGCGTTACCATTGAATTTGATATTAATCGTGATATTGAAGCCGCAACCAATGATGTTCGTGACCGTATTTCAGGTTTATTAGAACAGCTTCCAGAAGAAGCTGATGCTCCCTCTATTTACAAAGCCAACGGCAGTGATGAAGTCATTATGTGGCTCAATTTGGTCTCTGACCAAATGGATATCTTGCAGCTTACTGATTACGCGAATCGTTATTTAGTGGATAGATTTTCAGTCATCGATGGGGTGTCAACCTTGCGTTTGGGTGGCGGCAAAGTGTATGCGCTGCGAATCTGGATTGATCGCCAAGCGTTAGCATCGCGCAATCTAACCGTGTCTGACGTAGAAGCTGCATTACGTTCTGAAAACGTGGAGTTACCTGCGGGCTCTATAGAATCGAAAGAGCGTCACTTTACGGTGCGCTTAGACAGAGTATTTAAAACGGCAGAAGATTTTTCTAACCTAGTAATTAAGCAAGGTGATGATGGTTACTTAGTCAAATTAAGTGATGTCGCCAAGGTTGAAATTGGCTCAGAGGAAGAGCGGATTATTTTCCGCGGTAACAAAGAGGCAATGATTGGTTTAGGGGTCAGTAAGCAATCTACCGCTAACACCCTTGAAGTGGCGCGCGCTGCTAATGCATTGGTCGACAAACTTAATCCAACATTGCCAGCAGGAATGGAGATCAAACGCTCATACGACAGCTCGGTGTTTATTGAAGCTTCTATTGATGAGGTTTATCAAACACTGTTTATCGCCATGGTGTTAGTGATTATCGTTATTTACTTGTTTTTAGGTTCTGTGCGAGCGATGTTAATTCCAGCCATCACAGTGCCCGTATCCTTAATGGGGACGTTTATAGTGCTATATGCACTAGGGTATACCATCAACTTACTGACCCTATTAGCGATGATCCTTGCGATTGGTATGGTGGTTGATGATGCCATTGTGATGTTAGAGAATATTCATCGACGGATTGAAGAAGGTGATTCTCCTCTTAAAGCAGCCTTTCTAGGTGCGCGTGAAGTGGGCTTTGCCATTGTGGCAACGACTTTGGTGCTGGTAGCTGTATTTATGCCTATTACCTTCTTAGAGGGCGATTTAGGCAAGCTGTTTAAAGAATTTGCGGTCACCATGAGTGCGGCTGTGATTTTTTCCAGTATTGTTGCGCTAACACTAAGCCCGATGATGTGCTCAAAGTTATTAAAACCTGCAGAACAAGATCCTTGGCTGGTTAAACAAATCGATAAAATGATGAGTAAGATATCGGGCTGGTATTTAATAACCTTACAGGCAGGGGTTAAGCGACCTATTTTAGTGTCATTAATTGTTTTAATCTCGTTTGCATTAAGTAGTTTTTTACTGAATAAAATCCCTCAAGAATTTGCTCCACAAGAAGACCGTGGCTCGATGTTTTTAATGGTTAATGGGCCTCAGGGTGCCAGCTTTGAATACATTGAAAAATACATGGATGAAGTTGAAGGCCGCTTAATGCCTTTGGTCGAAAGTGGCGATATTAAGCGCTTATTGATCCGCGCTCCTCGTGGCTTTGGCACCGCATCAGACTTTTCTAACGGTATGGCCATTATCGTTTTGGAAGATTGGGCTGAACGTAGAAGTGCCAATGAAATTATTGTTGATATCCGCAATCGTTTATCAGATTTAGCTGGTATTCGTGCATTCCCGATTATGCGCCAAGCTTTTGGTCGCGGTGTAGGTAAGCCAGTGCAGTTTGTGATTGGTGGCCCAAGTTACGAAGAATTGGCTGATTGGCGTGACATTATGCTCGAGAAAGCCAAAGAAAATCATAAGCTCATTGGTTTAGATCACGATTATCAGGAAACTAAACCTCAGTTGAGAGTGGTGATTGACCGTGAACGTGCAGCAGATTTAGGTGTCTCAATTGCTCATATTGGTCGAACCTTAGAGTCGATGCTTGGTTCGCGCTTGGTGACAACCTTTATGCGCGATGGTGAAGAGTATGATGTGATTGTCGAAGGTAATCGTGACAATCAAAGTACCGCTACAGATATGGAGAATCTTTACGTTCGTTCGGATCGCTCGCAACAACTGATCCCGTTATCGAACTTAGTCTCGATTGAAGAGTTTGCCGATGCTAGCTCGTTAAATCGATACAATCGTATGCGTTCTATCACCTTAGAAGCCAATTTGGCCGATGATTATACGTTGGGTGAAGCGTTAGATTATCTCAACCAGCTTGCAGCGACTTATTTACCTGCAGAAGCAGTGATAAGTTATAAGGGGCCATCGTTAGATTACCAAGAGTCAGGTAACTCAATGAACTTTGTCTTTTTACTCGCATTAGGCATTGTGTTTTTAGTGCTTGCGGCACAGTTTGAAAGCTATGTTCACCCCATGGTGATCATGTTAACCGTTCCGTTAGCAACATTAGGGGCCCTAATTGGGTTATGGTTTACCGGTCAAAGTATTAATATTTACAGTCAAATTGGCATTATCATGCTGGTTGGTTTGGCGGCTAAAAACGGCATTTTAATCGTTGAGTTTGCCAATCAATTACGAGACCGTGGTGTTGAATTTCAACAAGCGATTTTGCAGGCTTCGACTCAACGATTACGACCTATTCTAATGACCGGTATTACGACTGCGGCAGGGGCTATTCCATTAGTGTTATCCAGTGGTGCAGGGGCTGAAACTCGTTTTGTTATTGGAGTCGTGGTGTTATCAGGCATTTTACTGGCAACCTTCTTTACCTTAATCGTTATTCCTGTTGCTTATAGCTTGTTTGCTCGTAATAGTAGCTCACCAGAAGCGATCGCTAAGCAGTTAGAGATAGAGTTAAAAGAAGGCTAATCACGTTTAACATTGATTCGTTATCCTTGATTCGTAATCAGTGATACAACCTGAAATCAGGATATGTAAAAAAGCCAGTCATTGAAGTGACTGGCTTTTTTTGTTTCAATTATTTACGAGGAACAAACTTGGCTTTATCGAGGCATTTAAACTTAAAACGGAATGGCAGCGCTAGAGTTAATTACTAATGGAATAAGTATTATTATTATGCCGTTTCATCTAGCAGTGCAAAGTACATTTTAGCCTACTATCTAAGGGCGAAGAATAAGGCAGGTCGCTGTAGCAGTAGCGAGTAACTTACCTTCTTCAGTGGTTAAGGTGCCTTCAGATATGCCTAACGACTTTGATAAGTTCATTAAGCTTCCCTTAGCGATTAATCGCTGGTTTTGTGGTACAGGGCGAACCATTTTAACGTTCAAATCAATGGTTGAATAACTTACCCCAGCAGGGAGTGCTGAATGAACTGCGCAAGCTGTTACTGTGTCCATAACCGTTGCTGCAAAGCCACCGTGTACACCGCCCATCGGATTTAAATGACGTTCATCTGCATGCGCTTCAAACGTTACAGTGCCTTCACTGACTTCAATGGCTTTCATCGGTATGGTTTGAGTAATAGAAGGGGCTGGTATGTCGCCATTTAACATAGCTTGCATCAATTGTAATCCGCTTAACTGTTTCATCATTATCCTTCTAACATCATTAAACTGTAGAGATGAAAAAGGGTAAAGCTTGCGCTTTACCCTTTTTATTTTAGGTTTTAACCTAGCAGCTAGGCTGCTTTTTCTTGCTTAGCTTTAGGTGCTAGTTGCGCACGAAGCTCATCGGTATCGAAATCATCAACGTTAATTGATTTTAAGCGGCCAATTTCAGCTCGTTCAAGTAAAGCGATTTCGCTGTCGCTTAACACACCAAGCGCTTTACCTTCTGCAGCAACTTTATCTAACCACATAAATGGCAGACGCTTACCAGCAGCTTTACAGACTTTGTCGTACAGTGGCTCTGCGGCAAGGATATCTTTAAACGTTTGTTCTTGGATACCTACAGCATTGAACTCAGATGCAGTCCAGAACTGGCCTTTACCTAAACGGTCACGGCTAGCACAAGGCGTTTGCATAATCTTAGCCACTTTGTGGTCTAATACATCACTAGGACGCTTAATCGGACGACCGAATGGGAAAATAACGGCACGAAGTGCAATGCCTAATCCCATTGGGAAGTTGTTCAGTAAGTCATCTAACGAATCTTGTAACTTGTATAATGAATCTTCAACCGCCCATTGAACTAAAGGTAAATCTTCAGTTAAACGACCGTCATCTTCATAACGTTTTAGCGTTGCTGAAGTTAGATACAGCTGGCTTAATAAGTCACCTAAACGAGCAGAAATACGTTCTTTACGTTTAAGGTTGCCACCTAACGTTGCCATAGCTAAGTCAGATAATAATGCTAAGTTAGCACTGAAACGGTTCATCTGTTGGTAGTAACGCTTGGTTTTATCTGAGTAAGGGCTATTCGAGAAACGAGATGAGGTTAAGCCCATCCAGAAGCTACGAATAAAGTTAGACGTTGCAAAGCCAATATGGCCAAAGATAGCCGCGTCAAAGTTAGCTAAACCACGATTTGCGTCAGTATCAAAAGCAGATTCCATTTCGGCCAATACATATGGATGACAGCGAATTGCGCCTTGTCCATAAATGATCATTGAGCGAGTTAGAATGTTTGCACCTTCTACAGTAATCGCAATCGGTGCAGCTTGATAGCCACGACCTAAGTAGTTATTCGGCCCTAAACACACACCTTTACCGCCGTGAATGTCCATTGCATCAATAACACACTTTTGCATTCTGTCGGTTAAGTGGAATTTAACGATGGCTGAAACAACCGATGGCTTTTCACCTAAATCGATAGCGGTAGTGGTTAATGTTGCAACTGCATCCATTAGATAAGCATTACCGCCTAAACGCGCCATTGGCTCTTCGATGCCTTCTAACTTACCGATAGGTAATTTAAATTGACGACGAATACGTGCATAAGCACCGGTAGCAACAGCGGCAGTTTTAACGCCACCAGCTGAGTTTGAAGGTAAGGTAATACCACGACCTACAGATAGACACTCAACCAACATTCTCCAACCTTGACCAGCCATTTCTGGACCACCAATGATGAAGCTTAATGGTACAAACACTTCGTTACCGCGTGTTGGACCATTTTGGAACATACAGTTCAATGGGAAATGACGACGTCCAGTTTCAACACCAGGAATGTCAGTAGGAATAAGCGCACAAGTAATGCCTAATTCTTCTTTATCACCTAGTAGGTGATCAGGGTCGCGTAGTTTAAACGCAAGCCCAAGTACGGTAGCAACAGGTGCTAAGGTAATGTAGCGCTTGTTCCAGGTCAGTTTCATACCAAGCACTTCTTCGCCTTGGAATTCACCTTTACATACAACGCCGAAATCTGGGATTGAGCCAGCATCACTACCTGCTTCAGGGCTAGTAAGTGCAAAACATGGCACTTCTAAACCTTGAGCTAAACGAGGTAGGTAATGATCTTGCTGCTCTTTAGTACCATAGTGCTGTAATAACTCACCAGGGCCTAACGAGTTAGGAACACCTACTGTTGAGGCAAGTTCGCTACTTACACCAGCAAGTTTTTGTAATACACAAGATTGAGCATAAGCTGAATATTCAAGCCCGCCGTACTTTTTCTTAATGATCATCGCGAAGAAACCATGATCCTTTAAGAACTGCCATACATCTTGTGGCAAGTCACCTAGCACATGCGATACTTCATGTTGATTAAGCATTTTACACACTTCTTCAACGGGTCCGTCTATGAATGCTTGCTCGTCTGCGGTTAAACGCGCTTTAGGATAGTTATGTAATTTGCTCCAGTTAGGGTTACCGGCAAATAAATCTGCTTCCCACCACGTTGTACCTGCTTCAATGGCTTCTTTTTCAGTAGAAGACATTTCAGGCATGATACCGCGATACACTTTTATCAGCGGACGACTGATAAAATTCTGTCTGAATGATTTGATGTTTAGTGGCAGCGCAATGACAAGGAAAACAATCCATGTAATTACACCAATAATGTCCAAAGTGCTACCGACAACTAACACAATCGCCGCAGCAATTGTTGTAGATAATAACGATACCCGCAGGTATGCCATGGCGCCGAGCACAAAGATCATCGCGATGATCCAAAGTAGGGTGGTCAATGTACTTCTCCTT
>NZ_PJAP01000325.1:0-6816 GCF_002836795.1 Shewanella sp. 11B5
AATTCTTGCTCAAATTGAAAACAGTGGTTTATCAATTGAAGATTTAGGTGACGTGACGTCTTCTGTTAAAACAGCTAAAACCAAACGTGCACCACGTCCACCAAAATATCAAATCACTGTTGATGGTGAATTAATTCAATGGACTGGCCAAGGTCGTATGCCTACCGTATTCAAACAACAAGTTGATAGCGGCAAAAATATGAGCGAATTTTTAATTCCTGGTATGGAATAATTATTCTGATTAAGGGTTAACCACACCGTTATCCTTTAAAATAAAAAAGAGCTTACTTCGGTAAGCTCTTTTTTTTATAGCATTTGAGCGCTTTATCATCGGCAAGAGAAAAGGTAAACTAACCGCCGTTGATCCATTCCCCATTAATAGAAGGCTACGGCTATGACTTTTCCTCTTAAATATGCATTTATTGCCTCAGGTATAGCACTATTATTGAGCGCTTGTGCGAGTGATTATACGTTCAAAAGTAATTTAGACAGTAAAGCGATCAATGATTATTTTAAAGTCGGTGATGTAACGTTATATGAAGGTAGTGATCAACCTAAAGGAACGTTTGAAACTTTAGGTTTAGTTGAAGGCGAAGCCTGCCAAGAAACCAAACAAGATGCACCACCACAAATGGCCGTAGCACGAACCAATGCCAGAAGAGCTGCTGCAGATATGGGCGCAAATGGTTTTGTGGTTAAAAGCTGTTTTATGATTACTGAAGCAGACAATAGTTGTTTTAGCCGTGCACTTTGTGTCGGTCAAGCCATTAAAACTCCTACAGAAAAATAACAACTCAATATATTATATTGACTGCCCATAAATGATGAGTGCTCATATAACACTCATCAACATTTTCTATATTTGATTTATAACTCCCTTTGTTTGCTTAATTCAGGTATCGCATGACACAAAGCAACGATCGACACAGTCAAACAGATCTAATGAATCATAAATCTAGCGTTCCGTTTAGCAGCCAATTAAATGCTGTTGCAATATGCAGAACACCTTACAAACAAAAGTTTGGTATTCCTCGTCAGCCAGGTTTAGTCAATGCGGTAGGTTATATAGAGTTTGAACCTGCGTTTAATCACATTGATGCCGTAAGAGGAATAGAGCAATATTCACACTTATGGTTATTATTTTGTTTCCATGAAAATCTGGCTCAAGGTTGGAAAACCACCGTTCGCCCTCCCCGTTTAGGCGGCAATGAAAAATTAGGTGTCTTTGCAACTCGTTCAACATTTCGGCCAAATGGAATCGGTCAGTCCGTTGTTAAATTGCACGGAGTGGTTAATCGTAAAGGTAAAGTGTGCTTAGTAATATCTGGAATGGATTTATTAGACGGCACGCCGATTGTCGATATCAAACCTTATATTCCGTTCTCAGATGTTATTATCGATGCACAGGGTGGCATTGCCCAAGATGCACCGATATTAGTTCCACTTACTTATACACCGTTAGCGACAGAGCAAATAGATCACTACAGCCAACAAGAGCAGTACCAAGATTTAGCCGCGCTTATTGAAGGGGTATTGTCGCAAGATCCTCGTCCTGCATACAAAAAAGCCAAAAACGATCCCAAACTTTATCAAGTGGCATTATACGACTTAGATATCTTTTGGCATATCACAGCTCAAGGTATTGAAGTGTTAGAACTCAAGCCGACAAAAGTTGAACTGTTGAAGGATTAAATTAATGGCAGACATAGATTATCAAGCACAACATAAGAAACGCTTATCATGGATGCCATGGCTGTATTTTTCACTTAAACCAAAGCATTTATCATGGGCAAAACCTTGGCAAGATGACATTCAACAACGGTTATGTCAGCTTGAAACCATTCATATAGGTGAACAGTGTTTTATTGCCCCACAAGCTCAGCTTTTTGCCGAACCGGGTCGTGATATCTCTATAGGTAACCAATGCATGATTGCCGCTGATGTGTTTATGCATGGTCCAATCACCCTAGGCAATGAAGTGGCCATTAACCATGGCTGTAGTATAGACGGGGGCCGAAATGGTATCAAAATTGGCAACCAAACTCGTATTGCTAACAACGTCACGATTTATGCCTTTAACCATGGTATGTCACCCAGCGAACCCATTTATAAACAACCCGCGACATCAAAAGGTGTAGTGATAGGCCAAGATGTATGGATTGGCGCTCAGGCGGGCATTGTTGACGGTGTCACCATTGGAGATTGTGCGGTGATTGGCATGGGCTGCATTGTCACAAAAGATGTACCCAATTTTGCTATTGTTGCTGGTAATCCAGCCCGAGTTATTGGCGACCGACGCGATAAAAAATAGCCAGCTACCATTTAAGTATCACAAAGCCATCTTTTGAGTCGAATTAGCAGGTGACATCATTGATTCAGGTGCTAAAATGATGCTAATTCATAGCAACTATTTTGGACATCGGGAATGCGAGTTAGCAAGTACCTGCTTTCAACACAAAAAGAAACCCCTGCTAATGCAGAGGTGATTAGTCATCAGTTAATGTTACGAGCCGGTATGATCCGTCGTAATGCTTCAGGTCTCTACACTTGGCTTCCGTCAGGTTTACGTGTTTTACGTAAAGTTGAAGCCATTGTTCGTGAAGAAATGAACAAAACAGGTGCTATCGAAATATTAATGCCGTTAGTCCAGCCTGCAGATCTATGGGTTGAAACGGGTCGTTGGGATAAGTTTGGTCCTGAGTTATTACGTTTCCAAGACCGTAATAATCGTGACTTCGTATTAGGGCCAACCCATGAAGAAGTGATCACCGATTTAGTCCGTAAAGAATTAAGTTCTTACAAGCAACTACCGCTAACACTTTACCAAGTACAAACTAAGTTCCGTGATGAAGTACGCCCTCGCTTCGGCGTCATGCGCGCGCGCGAATTCTTGATGAAAGATGCCTATTCTTTCCATTTAGATCAAGAAACCATGGATAACACTTACCACGCTATGCATACCGCATACAGCAATATTCTGACTCGTATGGGCTTATCATTCCGTCCAGTACTGGCTGATACTGGTTCTATCGGTGGTAGCATGTCGCATGAATTCCATGTGCTGGCTAACAGTGGTGAAGATTTAATCGCTTATTCAACGGGTAGCGATTATGCCGCTAACATTGAAAAAGCCGAATCACCAATGCCAACCGATACTCTTGCCACGCCGACTGAAGCAATGACGTTAGTGGATACGCCTAACGCCAAAACGATTGCTGAGTTAGTTGAGCAATTTAATGTAGTCATCACTAAAACGGTTAAAACCTTAATCGTAAAAGGTGCTACTGACGAAGTGCCATTAGTTGCATTAGTTATCCGTGGCGATCACGAACTTAACGAAATTAAAGCCGACAAGCTTGAATTAGTCGCGTCACCATTTGAATTTGCTTCAGAAGCAGAAATTCGTGCTGCAGTTGGAGCAGGTCCTGGTTCTATAGGACCTGTTGGCTTAACGATGCCAATTATTGTTGATCATAGTGTCACTGTGATGAGCGATTTTGCCGCGGGTGCTAACGCTGAAGATAAGCATTATTTTGGTATTAACTGGGACCGCGACTTGCCTCTAGCGACTGCTGCGGATATCCGTAATGTGGTCGAAGGTGAACCAACGCCTGATGGCTTAGGTACGTATGCCATGGCTCGTGGTATTGAAGTCGGCCATATCTTCCAGTTGGGAACAAGTTATTCTAAATCAATGAATGCCACTGTGTTAGACGAAAACGGTAAAGCCCAAGTGTTATTGATGGGTTGTTACGGCGTTGGCGTGAGTCGTATTGTGGCTGCTGCTATTGAGCAAAACAACGATGACCGTGGCATTACCTGGCCTGAAGCTATTGCACCGTTTACTGTAGGCATTTTGCCAATGAATATGCATAAGTCACATCGTGTAGCTGACATTGCCGAAAAACTTTACCAAGACCTGGCTGATGCTGGTGTTGAAGTATTGATGGATGATCGTAAAGAGCGTCCTGGGGTTATGTTTGCCGACATGGAGCTCATTGGCTTGCCGCATGTTGTCGTGATTGGCGATCGCAATATTGATGCTGGTGTATTTGAATATAAAAACCGTCGCACGGGTGAGAAACAAGATATTCCATTCGATAAGATTGTGGCGTTTTTAACAAATGCTGCTAAAGGCTAGTTATTAACGATATAACCTGAAAAAACGCACTTTAGAGTGCGTTTTTTTATCGCTGCAAAACACTTGTAATATTTTTGATATAAATATCGATTTCAAGGCCTTGATTCAACTCTGAAATAATCTCAAGCCTACCGCCTAATTTTTGCGTTACTAGATTATACACAATAGACATGCCTAACCCTGTGCCACCAATGTTGCGTGCAGTAGTAAAAAAAGGTTCAAATATTCTACGCTTTACTTCAGGGCTCAAGCCTTTACCATTATCTTTGTAAAACATCTTTATTTCATCACCACAGTAATTTGCGCCTAATATAATTCGCTTTTGTCCTACAAAATCAGCAGGAAATGCATGTCGAAAACAATTGGACACCAAATTAGTAAAGATTTGTGCTATAGCACCAGGATAAGATTCAACAACCAAGTCTGGTTCTATTTGAATATCAAGTTCGATACCTTGCTTACGGGTTAATGGCCTAAGAGGGGAAGATATTTGCTCCAAATATTCAGTTAAATTAACCTGCTCTTTTTCTAAAATAAGCTGGTCAGCTGCTGTGCGTTTAAAGTTATGAACTAACTCTGCGGCACGCGATAAATTACGTTCAATTAAATGTAATCCGTCAGTGAGTGTATGGATAAACTCTTCAAAGTCTTGTTGTTCTAATTCACCCGCGGCGAATAAGGCTTTGAGTTTAGTTAATTCATCGATACAGTGACTGGTTGATGTCACCGAAATACCTAATGGAGTATTCACTTCATGTGCAACACCAGCAACAAGATTACCTAAGGCGGCAAGCTTTTCGCTCTCTATTAAACTGGCTTGTGTCGCTTGTAAGTTATTTATCGCATTTTTTAACTCCGCAGTTCGCTTTTCAACTTCTGCTTCTAAGGCAACATTATTCAATTCAAGTTCATTTTGATAAGCTTTGACCTTTTTCGCATTGACAGCCCTACCATACAAATCAGCCAAAGAGCTCACAAATGATTGCTCATCACGGCTCCAATGCCTAATTCCCCCCTTATGCTCGCAACAGACAATTCCGATCATTTTACCAGCATGTCTTATTGGGCTGTCTAACATGGCTGTGATTGCATTGGGACGCAAATAAATATCTTTAAACTCACAGGTCGCAGGATCTGTCATCGCATCACTGGCAGCAATTGTTCTTTCTGTATCTAGGGCGCGAAAATACCCCGGAAATTCTAAGCGAGTTAGCGTGATATTATTTTGCTTAGTTTGATTATCAACTAATAAAAAACAACCGATTGATTGGTTATCTTCGGTTAACAGCCATATACCCGCCCTATCAATGTCAAGTCCGCGACAAACTGAATCGATAATCAATTTTGAAGCCGAATCTAAGTCGCCGGTATCAATCAATTCAGACTGGCTGACAGCCAGTAATACTTGCTCTAAATTCTGATTCATAATCTTTGGCTTAATGTGTGCTTTGTGCAGGTTCATCTGGCATTTGCTGCTGTATCTCAACAAACTTATCAAGCAAGATTAAACTGGCATCACACATCAAAGGATCAAATTGCTTACCTGACTGCTCAATTAAATAATCTCTTACTTTTTCAGCTGACCAGGCGTCTTTATAACTGCGTTTTGACAAAAGTGCATCAATCACATCGACAATAGCCATAATGCGACCTTCAATAGGTATAGCATCAGCAACTAACCCACGAGGATAGCCATTACCGTCCCATCGTTCATGGTGTGTATAGGCAATACGAGCACCCATTTTGGCTATGATACGATTTGATGCCGCAAGTAAGTTGTATCCTTTTTCTGCATGGGTTTTCATTATCTCCCACTCGCTATCGGTCAACTTACCGGGTTTATGTAAAATGCTTTCAGGAATACCTATTTTACCCACATCATGCAAAGGGGCTGCATAGCGCATGGTTTCAACAAAATCATCGTTCATACCAATATAGTTAGCCAGCATTTCACTCATCACCGCCACACGCCTTACATGAGCACCGGTTTCTTTACTGCGCTGCTCAATCGCATCACCAATAATTAAGATCAGTTCGCGTTGTGTTTGTTGGACGTTTTCTTTGCTTGAAAGGTTTTCAAAGGTCAGACTGACGTTAGCGGCAAACAATTCAAGGATCCTGACTTGCAACGGTGTTAATGCGCTGTCGTGTTGGAGGTATAAAATACTGGTTACATCTTGGCCAAATTTATAAAAGCCTACATAAATATTATCGTGAACTATCGACTTCTCTAAACTAATGGCTTCAATAATATACTCTTTTACTTCACCCGGAAGTGATTGGACATTTTCTATTTCAGAGTAACTGACCATATTGCCAGTCGCTGCTAATAGGTTCATATGAGTATCTTGGTAGAGATCTTTACGAAAACTGGTTAAATAGAGCGCTGAACTATTTAAATTAAGTAATTGCAATGTTTGCTCAAGAACGGCACTGCCAAAATTATGAAGAGTATGGCTTAATAGCACTGAAGAAGAAGCTTGGATGACTTTCTCCATCCCAAGCTGACTTTGTTCAATGGTTTTAATATCACGGTATGAACGCAAGGAAGCATAAACACACGATTTAAGTTTGGTAGCGGTTAATTCAGTTTTTGCTTTGTAGTCATTGATATCAAACTCTCTGATCACCCTTTCTTCAGGAGCACAGCCCGGCTGGCCAGTGCGAAGAATAAT
>NZ_PJAP01000274.1:0-12887 GCF_002836795.1 Shewanella sp. 11B5
TTGAGGTACTGTTGCAGCTGCAGCTGTCACCATTATTCCATCAAATGGTCCACGGTTTGACCACCCTTGCCAACCATCACCATATTTGAATGCGACATTATGTAAATCTAGACGTTTTAATCTTTGACGAGCTTGTATTTGTAATGCTTTTATACGCTCAATTGTGAAAAGCTCAGGAATTAGCGATGCTAAAACAGCTGCTTGGTAACCTGAGCCAGTGCCAATCTCTAACACTTTTTGAGGATTGTGTTGCAGCAGCAGTTCAGTCATTCGAGCCACAATATAAGGCTGCGAAATTGTCTGTCCCTGTCCGATAGGTAATGCAGTATTCTCATACGCTTTATGAGCTAATGCACCATCAAGGAACAATTCACGTGGTGTTGTTGCTACAGCATGCAATACCGCAGGATGTCGGATCCCTGCTTCGGCCAATTTTTTGGCTAAATTCATTGCTGAAGTAGAAGCTACGCGTGTCATATTTTTATTATCCAATCGGCTAATCCATCAAGTTGATTGTATGCCGTTAAGTCTACAGTGAGTGGCGTTATGGATACATATCCCGCGGCCACCGCACCAAAGTCAGTCCCTTCTCCGGCATCTTGCTCACTGCCAACAGGACCAAGCCAGTATATATCTTTACCCGCTGGATCTTGGGTTTTTATCATACCTTCAGCTTTATGTCGGGCACCTAAACGGGTGACTTTAATCCCTTTAATTTGTGCTAAAGGTAAATCAGGAACATTAACATTCAAAATTTGGTCACGGCTAATGGGATGTTCCAGCAACCCTTTTACAATTTTGGCAGCAAAGATGGCTGCTGTATCGTAATGAATTAATGATTTTCCAACCAGTGACACAGCAATGGCAGGTAAACCTAAAAATCGTCCTTCCATTGCCGCTGCAACAGTGCCTGAATATAAGGTGTCATCTCCCATATTCGCCCCAGCATTGATACCAGAAACGACGATATCGGGTTCGGTTTGACACAATTGCCTAATAGCGAGATGGACACAATCTGTCGGAGTACCGTTAACAGAAATATAACCATTTTCTAAGTTATTAATTCTTAATGGATTAGTCAAGGTTAATGAATTGCTCGCACCAGAGCAATTACGATCCGGTGCGACGGTTAATACTTGCGCAAACTCACTCAATGCGTGGGTTAATGCAATAATACCGGGGGCTCTCACGCCATCATCATTACTGACTAAAATATTAATCATTAATTAACACTCTTCATTTTTTTGTGCTTGTTGCTCGGCAACCATGACTTTTCGTTGTGACTCTTAGACATCTTGATAATCAGCAAGTTCGCGTAACACCGAGGTGGCATAACTCCCTGCAGGTAATACAAATTCAAGAGTGAGCGTATCAGCATCAAACTGCCATTTCATTCCTTGAGGTTCAAGTAATAATGGCCGTCTCTCTTGTGATAAACCTGCTTCTTCTAGTCCCTGTAAATCAGCCGACAATTCAGCTAATGGCGTTAATTCTAAAGCTAATGCCTCACCTTGTGCTAATGGTGTTCCCCTTCCCCAAAGTGGAGCGGAAAGTTGGATATCTTTTTCAGCTAAGCGGTTATTGAGTACCTCATCCCATACTTCGGCGGTAAAATAGCTTTTACTACCAGCTAACATCACGCAATCACCCGCGACGGTATCTGCCTGATGATTAGCTAATCGAAATGACACCACCTGATTGAACACATTAGAACGCACAGCTGATAAATACATGCTGCGTTTATGGCGATCTTTTATGTTACGACCACCACTCAGCATTTGTCTGCCTAAGATCAGGTTTTTACCATCGTGGCCAAAGCGCTGCTCACCAAAGTAATTAGGGACTCCGAGTTTTGCTATCTGCTGTAAACGAGACTCGACATCGGCCGTATCATTGATATTGCGTAATGTCAGAACAAATCGATTTCCTAGCAAGGCGCCAATACGCAATTTTTTACTGTGACGACTGCTCGACAGAATGGTTAATTTATCATCATTCAGCTGCGTCCACTCTGGCGTTTCTTTACCAGGAATGCGTATCCCGAACCATTGTTCAGTGATGGCATTTTTGTCTTTCTGACCTGCAAAAGTCACTTCTTTTGGATGCACTTTCGCAAATTTAGCTAATATCTCGGCAACATAAACGGTATTCATGCCATTTTTACGTACATGAAGCATATGATGCTCGCCTTCCCCTGTTGGAGTAAAAGGCAAAATTTCTTTAACTATAAAGTCGCTGTTATAGGTACGTAAATCAGCTTGGCTTATTGGTTTACCAAATAGGTAATGTAATTCTTTCATGTGACAGAACTCTCTTTATTTTGTAGGTTATTGGCTCTTCATCAACACAACAGCTTCAACAGCAATGCCTTCTTTACGTCCAGTAAAACCGAGATTTTCGGTTGTTGTCGCTTTAACATTAATATTATCGATATCTGTTTGTAAGTCAGCACTTAAGCACTGACGTATTGCTTCAATGTGTGGCGCCATCTTAGGTGCTTGAGCAATAATAGTGACATCAAGATTGCCTAAAACAAACTGCTTTTGCAGTGCAAGTTGATAACAGTGTTTTAATAGCACTCGACTATCGGCACCGGCAAAATTAGCATCAGTATCAGGAAAGTGTTTACCTATATCACCTAACGCCATCGCTCCTAATATCGCATCACTAATGGCATGCAGTACCACATCGCCGTCAGAATGGGCAATCAGTCCACTGTCATAAGGAACAGTAACACCACCTAAAACCAGTGGGCTATCACCGCCAAATTTATGTACATCAAAACCATGACCGATACGAATATTCATTTAAAAACCTTATCTTAACTTGCTTAGAGCTGATATTAATGAGTGCGGCTATTTCAGTTAACTATTGTTGTGACATAAACAGAGCAGCCAATTGTAAATCATCTGGATGAGTCACTTTGATATTATCCATTCGGCCATTAACCAACCCCGGCATAACCCCAGCCCATTCCATGGCACTGGCTTCATCGGTAATAGGTACCTGCGCTGCTAATGCAGCCGATAAATGAGTACGTAAAATCGAGACTGGGAAAAATTGCGGCGTTAATGCATGCCATAGCAACGAGCGGTCAACGGTATGAACAATAAGCCCACTGGCGTCACTGCGCTTCATGGTGTCACGAACGGGCGCAGCAAGAATGGCACCTTGTGGATGAATGGCGACAGACTTAATCAATTGGGTGATATCTTGGTGAGTTACACAAGGTCTTGCGGCATCATGAACGAGAGCCCACGCCCCTGGATTATAGTTGTGCGCATAATCTAATGCTGCTAAAACAGAATCAGCACGCTCTCCACCACCAACAACTTGGGTTAATTTAGGATGTTGTGATTGTGGTAACTGGTTGAAATAGTTGTCTTGTGGATGCAATGCAACAATGACCTGATCTATATCAGGATGAGCTAATAACGTATCTAATGTATGGCCAAGAATGCTTTGTTGGCCAAGCATTAAATATTGCTTAGGTTTATCTGCTCCCATGCGGCTGCCAACACCTGCAGCAGGCACAATTGCAATAATGGAGCGAGGATTGTTTGACATATATGCAGCACCAATATTTAAAGTAATATGATTAAGGGTTAAACCTGCTGTGCAACTCAATGTTAACGATTAAATTGGTTCCGTTCACGTAGTTCACTGCCAACGACCCGATAAAAAGTTTCACCTTCTTTAACCATACCTAACTCGTTACGGGCACGCTCTTCAATGGCTTCAGTGCCACGTTTTAAATCGATAATCTCTTCTTTAAGAATTTGATTTCGAGCGACAAGCTTGCCGTTACTTTGTTCTTGGCCTGCTATTTGGGTTTGCAATAAGACATATTCTGACAAATTGTTATCGCCCAACCAAAGCCGGTACTGTAAAAGTGACAATAAACAAATCAGTAAAAATATTAGTTGCTTCATAATATTAACTTATGTCGAAGTAATCCTTAGAAAATATGTCCGTTATAGTACAACAAAAAAGGCCACCGAGTGGTGGCCTTTTTAAGCTAAAGCAAAAATATTATCCTTGGCCTTTAACTTCTTTAAGACCGTTATATGGTGCTTTTGAACCTAGTGCTTCTTCTATACGTAGCAATTGGTTGTACTTAGCAACACGGTCACTACGGCTTAGTGAACCGGTTTTGATTTGACCTGCCGCTGTACCAACAGCTAAATCAGCAATCGTTGAATCTTCTGTCTCGCCACTACGGTGAGAAATAACAACAGTAAAACCTGCATCTTTGGCCATTTTAATTGCAGCCAAAGTTTCGGTTAAGGTACCGATTTGGTTGAATTTAATCAAAATAGAGTTAGCGATGCCGTTGTCGATACCACGCTTAAGAATTTTAGTGTTTGTTACGAATAGATCGTCACCCACTAATTGGATTTTATCGCCCATTAGTTTAGTTTGGTGAGCAAAACCATCCCAGTCAGACTCGTCCAAACCATCTTCGATAGAAACGATTGGGTAGCGTTCAGTAAGACCTTGTAAGAAGAAGTTAAATTCTTCAGAAGTAAACTTCTTGCCTTCACCTTTAAGATCGTAGATGTTGGCTTCTTTGTCGTAAAATTCAGAAGCAGCACAATCCATCGCTAACGTGATGTCTTTACCTAGCTCGTAACCGGCGTTGGCAACAGCAACTTTGATTGCAGCAAGTGCAGCTTCGTTAGATGCTAGGTTTGGAGCAAAACCACCTTCATCACCAACCGCAGTTGAGTGACCGTCAGCTTTAAGTACTTTAGCAAGGCTGTGGAATACTTCCGCGCCCATACGTAGGCCTTCACGGAAAGTTTTAGCGCCAACAGGTTGGATCATAAACTCTTGAATATCAACGCTGTTATCGGCGTGCTCGCCACCATTGATGATGTTCATCATTGGAAGAGGCATAGAGTAAACACCTGGTGTACCGTTTAGATCAGCAATGTGAGCATATAAAGGGACGTGTTTAGCAGCAGCGGCAGCTTTTGCAACTGCTAGAGAAACAGCAAGAATGGCGTTAGCGCCAAATTTTGCTTTGTTTTCGGTACCGTCTAAGTCAATCATGATTTGGTCAAGTTCAGCTTGAGCCAATGCATCTTTACCTTTAAGTGCTTCAGCAATTGGGCCATTAACAGCAGCAACCGCTTTAAGAACACCTTTACCTAAGTAACGTGCTTTGTCGCCGTCACGCAGTTCTAATGCTTCGCGACTACCGGTTGATGCGCCAGATGGTGCAGCAGCCATACCAATAAAACCGCCTTCTAAATGCACTTCTGCTTCTACTGTTGGGTTACCGCGCGAATCCATAATCTCGCGACCAATCACTTTAATGATGTTAGCCATAATTCCCTCGTACTTTGTGTAAGTAAATTAAAAAATTAAAAGAAATAAAAAGTTAATACCAATAAAAATACATAACAGACTTAAAAAAGCAGATTTATTGGTATATAACTTTCAGTTTAGTAATTTTAAATCGATTAGTGCTTAGGATAAATCGAATTAGACTTTGCATCAACTTAGTTTTCACTGCTGTTACACGTCATCAGTGCGATTATATGATCTAACGCAAGTATCTTGAATAAAAAAGCCGCTAATGGATACATTAGCGGCTTATTCATTAATCGATATCGCGTTTTTGATACGCATAAGAAGCGGCTATAAACCCTTCAAACAATGCATGACCGTCGCGTGGGGTTGAGGTGAATTCCGGGTGGAATTGACTCGCAACGAACCATGGGTGATTTGGCAATTCAATCATCTCGATCAGTTTACGATCAGATGACAAACCACTAAACACTAAGCCGGCCTTCTCTAGGCGTTCAATGTAGTTGTTATTCACTTCGTAACGGTGACGATGACGTTCAACACAAGTAGCAGAATCATAGGCTATTGCCGCTTTTGTGCCTTCTTTTAAATGACATAGCTGAGCGCCTAAACGCATAGTGCCACCTAAATCTGAAGACTCATGACGCGTCTCAACATCCCCTTCTTCATTAATCCACTCAGTAATTAAACCCACTACTGGATAAGGTGTCTGTGGATTAAACTCAGTTGAGTGCGCACCTTCTAAACCAGCTACATGACGAGCGAATTCAATTAATGCTACCTGCATACCTAAACAGATACCAAAGTACGGAAGATTGTTTTCACGAGCAAATTTAGCAGCAAAAATCTTACCTTCTACGCCACGTTCGCCAAAGCCGCCAGGTACTAAAATACCATCTAGACCTTGCAACACTTCTTCGCCTTTAGCCTCAACTGTTTGTGAATCAATGTACTTAATATTCACTGTCACACGGTTTTTTAAGCCTGCATGCTTTAATGCTTCATTCACCGACTTGTATGCATCAGGAAGTTCAATGTACTTACCGACCATACCAATAGTGACTTCACCATTTGGATTGGCTTCTTGGTAAATAACGTTTTCCCACTCAGACAAATCAGCTTCGTTACACGTTAAATTAAAACGTTTAATGACTAAATCATCTAATCCTTGTGAGCGTAATAACGCAGGGATTTTGTAGATGCTATCAACGTCTTTTAATGAAATAACCGCACGTTCTTCTACGTTACAGAATAGTGAAATTTTAGCTTTTTCATTGGCAGGAATTGCACGGTCGCCACGACAAACCAATACATCCGGCGCAATACCAATTGAACGCAACTCTTTAACAGAGTGTTGAGTCGGTTTGGTTTTAATTTCACCAGCAGCGCCTAAGAATGGCACTAAGGTTAAATGCATAAATAGTGTACGTTCGCGTCCTAGCTCAGAACCTAATTGACGAATAGATTCAAGAAACGGCAATGATTCAATATCACCCACCGTGCCACCGATTTCGACAATTGCCACATCATGGCCTTCGCCACCTGCTAACACTTTTTCTTTAATCGCGTTAGTAATGTGTGGAATAACTTGAATGGTTGCGCCTAAATAATCACCACGACGTTCTTTACTAATCACTTCTTCGTAAATACGACCAGTAGTAAAGTTATTGCGACGATTCATTTTGGTACGAATGAAACGTTCGTAATGACCTAAATCGAGATCGGTTTCTGCACCATCTTCAGTCACGAAAACTTCACCGTGTTGAGTTGGGCTCATGGTACCCGGATCGACGTTAATATAGGGGTCAAGTTTCATAATGGTTACATTGAGGCCACGCGCCTCTAAAATTGCCGCGAGCGAAGCTGCTGCAATGCCTTTACCTAGTGATGAAACAACGCCACCAGTAACGAAGATATACCTTGTAGTCATGCTGAACCTGAGAAAATGTGTTGGAAAAAACGTGCTTGTAAGAAAGCACTAGGACGGGGCGATATTATAGCAAAGCCACCTCGTTTCGACAAACTTAAACGCGCTAATTTTAGCTTAATTTATGTTTTCGTGTTGTTTTACTACATTCCAGTAGTGGTCTAATTCTTCCAGGCTATGCTGTTGTATCGGTTTTCCACTATTGTTTACACATTGCTCAACCCCTCTAAATCTACGTTCAAATTTATGATTGGCTTGACGTAGTGCTTGTTCAGGATCAACGTTTAAATGACGAGCAAGGTTCACTACAGCAAACAATAAATCGCCCATTTCATCAACAATTCTCGGCTGATAAAAATCAGGGTCTTGATGTCGTAGATTAACTTCTACCAGTACTTCATCGATTTCTTCATGTATTTTGGCAACAACAGGCTCAAGCTCGGCCCAATCAAAGCCAACTTTAGCCACTCGATGTTGAATTTTTCGTGCTCTAGATAACGCTGGTAATGCTTGAGGGATATCATCCAACGCTGAGTGCAGTTGTTTTTGCTGACGTTCATTGGCTTTTAACGAATCCCACGCTTGGCTTAAATCGTGAATATTGGTAATGGCACCAACAACGTTGTTTTCTGGTTGAGCAAATACATGTGGATGACGGCGAATAAGCTTATCGCTAATTCGCGCTACTACCGTAGCAAAATCGAACTTACCTTGCTCTTGCCCTAATTGGCAATAAAACACTATCTGAAACAATAAGTCGCCCAGTTCATCAGGTAACTCTTCCCATGCTTGTCGCTCAATAGTATCAACAACCTCATAAGCTTCTTCTAAGGTAAAGGGCACAATACTGGCAAAATCTTGCGCTTGATCCCAAGGACAACCAGACTCTGGGTTGCGCAATTGCTGCATGATGGTCAGTAACGATTGAATATCTGCCACAGAAACGGTCCTCTCTTGTAAAGATAAAATCTAATAAAAAAGCACCTAACAAGTAGATGCCTTCAAGGTAAGCCATGATGTTAATTACGTTATAATCGACGCGACTCAATCACACCATCAACGAGCGACAGTTTACCGAGAATCCGTGATAAACCATCTAAATTATACAATTCAAGTTCAAGCTCTACGGTGGCAGTTTGGCTTTTAACATCAGAAGATGAACTCATCGCCATCACATTGGATTTCTCTGCCGCTAGCACTGTGGTTAAATCTCGTAATAAGCCACTGCGATCATGGGCAAGTACTCTAACGCGAATACGATAACCACCAGAATAGTTCTCACCCCAAATCACATCGACACTGCGTTCTGGGTGAGCACGCATTAATTCTTTCACTTGTTCGCAATCACTACGGTGCACAGAAATCCCCCGCCCCATAGTAATATAACCAAATATTTCATCGCCGGGAACGGGTTGGCAACAACGTGCAATGTGGCTCATTAAATTACCAACGCCATTAACTTCGACTTGGCCTTTACTCGACTTTTTAGGTTTATGTGACGCTTTCTTTATAATGTCTTCAAGTAAGTTTTCGTCAGTGTCTTCTACTTTGCGAATTTTGGTATCGGTAAAATTAACCACTTGATTTAAACGTAAATCCCCCCCACCGATAGCCGCTAGCATGTCATCCATAGTGTTTAAATTAAAGCGCTCTACCGCCACTGCAGCATCTTTAACTTTAAGACCCACTCGGGCTAATTCAGACTCAAGCATCTCTTTACCCGCGGCAATATTTTTATCGCGGTCTTGTTGCTTAAACCAATGTTGAATTTTTGAACGCGAACGTGACGACTTGATATAACCTAAATTAAGATTGAGCCAGTCACGTTTTGGATTGGGTGTTTTTGACGTGATAATTTCAATGCGTTCACCCGTTTCAACTTGGTAAGTGAATGGCACAATGCGGCCGTCGACTTTTGCACCAATACACTTATGACCCACTTGAGAGTGAATATAATAAGCAAAGTCGAGTACGGTAGAACCTAAAGGTAAGTCAACGACTTCACCACTTGGGGTAAATACATAGACTCGGTCTTCAAATACTTGGCTACGGACTTCGTCAACCAAATTACCACTTTCAGCGACATCTTCTTGCCACTGTAAAATTTTACGCAACCAGTTAATTTTTTCTTCGTAACCCGTTTGTTTGGTATTGCTGGCACCTTCTTTGTATTTCCAGTGCGCGGCAACCCCAAGTTCAGAATCTTGATGCATCGCCTCGGTACGAATTTGAATTTCTACGGTTTTGCCTTCAGGACCAACAACTACGGTATGAATAGATTGATAGCCGTTCGGTTTTGGATTTGCAACGTAATCGTCAAACTCACGCGGAATGTGGTGCCAAAGGTCATGCACAACCCCTAACGCACCATAGCAATCTTGTAATCTTTCGGTGACAATACGTACAGCTCGGACGTCAAAAAGCTCATCAAACTTGAGATCTTTGCCCTTCATTTTTCGCCAAATACTGTAAATGTGCTTAGGTCGGCCGTACACTTTGGCGCGAATATCATCGCTATCTAAACGCTGCTGCAACTGAGTCACAAACTTGTCGATAAACACTTCTCGGTCGACACGCTTACCATCAAGCTGTTTAGCAATGTCTTTATAAACGGTTGGATGCAAGTAGCGAAAAGAAATATCTTCAAGTTCCCACTTTAATTGACCAATGCCCAAACGGTTAGCGAGTGGCGCATAAATATCAGCAATTTCACGTGCTAATAACACCCGAGTTTCTTCATCGGCGTTTTTGACCGCACGCAGTAAGCATACACGTTCGGCTAATTTGATCACTACGGCGCGAACATCTTCAACCATGGCTAATAACATTTTTCGAATGTTATCTATTTGCGGTTCGGCATCGCGCGAGTTTTGACTGACTTTTAATGCGCCAATGGCATTCATGGTCACAACACTGGCAACTAACCTCGCAAGGTTTTCACCGTATTGCTCTAGAATTTGCTCTTCGTTGAGAACACCCGCATCGAATAGCAAAAATAATACTGCGGCTTGTAACGTTTCGATGTCCATATTCAGCGGCGCTAAGATTTCGATCATTTCGCGAGCGCGCGCAAGCAGTTCAGTATGAGCCAGTTTGTTTTTAACCGGTAGGGCCTCAACTTGCTGGATCAATACCAATAACTTCTGAGCATCATCTTTGTCGTCGAGATAACGAGCGACCCACTCATCTAATTGGAATGCTTGCGTATTAAAATGTGCTTCGCGAACAGATACCATGAACCCTTCCTTAGCCGCATGACCGACTGACATCCAACCATATGCACATGGCATAGTGTGACCAACTGAACAACCTATCTTGAAGCGCTATATTCTTTTGTCAATTCAATAGCGTTCAGTTGGCCAATTTTTTAGCATACCTATCGTAAGCGGCTAAAAAATCGTTGTTTAAATATTTAATTCAAATAACACCATGGCTTCAATATGATGTGTCTGTGGAAACATATCGACTAATCCCACTTGGGCAATTCGATATCCACTGGCTAATAATACACTACTGTCACGTGCTAAACTTGCCGGATTACATGAAACATACACCACTTTTTTAGGTTGCATTTTCTGTAACCATTGTAAACTTTCAAAAGCACCGGCTCGAGCAGGGTCCAGCAACAGTTTATCAATTTTGCCTAACCATGTTTGTGCCGATAGATCAGCACTTAAATCCGCATGATAGAAAGTCACATTATCCAATTGGTTGTCGACAGCGTTTTGCTTGGCTTGTTGCACCATCTCAGGCACACCTTCAACACCAATGACTTCTGCAGCCTTTAATGCCAACGGTAAACTGAAATTACCCACACCACAGAATAGATCTAAAATACGCTCACCAGATTGAGGGTCTAACCATTCGATGGCTTGATCGACCATGGCCTGATTAATAGCACCATTAACTTGGACAAAATTACCAGGAGTGAATGAACAACGAACAGCCTCCTGTGCAAGATGATAATAAGGTAACGCGACAGCTTCATCACCAGCTGGCAGCAAGGGAAACAATTGGGTTAATTGACCAGCATCATCTTGCAATAACAAGTTAAGTTGGTGCTTTTCGGCAAACCCCGTTAACCAACGAATATCAGATGCTGGCAACACTTTAGTCACTCTTAATACCGCAAAATTACCGTTATCAGCTTGGGTGAGTTCAACATGCCCTAAACTGGCCTTAGCTTTAAGTTGATTTAAATTAGCCGCTAATGGGGTAATTAAAGCGGACAATGACTCAGATAACACAGGGCACTGTTGAATAGAAACAATTTTATTGCTATTTCCTGCGCGAAACCCAAGTTGTAACCGCTGAGTATTTTTATCAAATAATGTGGCCAATCTTGCGCGTCGTCTATAATGCCACGCCTCACCCGCTATAGGGTCAGCGACAATATCAGCATCAATAGCTTTAGCACTCGACAACTTGCTGATGAGATCAACCAAAGCAGTTTGTTTATGCTCGCGTTGTGCATTAGTGTCCATGTGCTGCAAATCACAACCGCCACATTGTTGATAATGTGGACAATGAGGTTTGATTCGATTAACCGCTGCAGACTCAATAGAGATGAGCTTGGCTTTAGCGTAGCTTTTCTTTTGTTCGACAAATTGCACCGTAGCGGTCTCTCCCGGTAACACTCCCGGAATAAACACTATTTTGCCTTGATGTTGCGCTATACCTGCACCTAAATGGTCAAGTTGAGTGACACTGAGGCTTAACTTTGCTGATAATTGCTTAGATTTGTTCGGTTTTGCTTGGAAAAATTGTGCCATTTCGGCCTCAGGTATTGAATAAAAAACTAGTCAAGAGTGCGCCATATCTGGCAGTCTAGACGGAATAACAGCGATTTAGTAACAGGGATATACCTAACAGCCATGAAAAGTGCCAACAATATGACCAAATACAGCCTACGCTCTTGGGTTCTGGTACTTGCGTTAGCGCCCACGATTGTAGTGGGTATTCTACTTGGAAGTTATTTCACGATAAACCGCTTTTATGAATTGGAACAAACCTTAATTGAAAAAGGCAGCAACATTGTTGAGCCATTAGCCATTGCCAGCGAATTTGGCATTATCACTCAAGATCGTGAATCAACTAAACTTTTACTCGCCGCCTCGCAAATAAACAATGCATCCCTGATCCTATCTATTGCTGTTTTTGATGCCGAAAACCAACTCTTTGTCACTTCGCACTACCACAAAGATTTTGAAACTATGCGTTACAAACAAACGCTGGCAAACTTAATCGGCACAGAACATGAAACAATTGGCGATACTTTGGTCATTCGTGTGCCAATAATATCCCATACAGGGTTAGAACCAAAACATGTTGCCAGTATAAATCGCCAAAGTAACGGTGATATCAATAATAATACTTCTGCCAATGGCGTCGTTAAACCTATTTACAATAATCAACAAGAGCGAATTTTAGGCTATATATCAGTATTACTAAATAAAGAAAACGCCCTACTCGAACAACATCGAGCAGCTATAGCCGCGTTTATTATCGTATTAATCGGGGTGCAATTTAACCTATTTTTTACCTTCCGCTTAGTCAAGCACGTGAACTACCCCATTACTGAAATGGTGCGAGTGGTAGCCAAAATTCGTGAAGGTAAACTCGATACTCGCCTAGAAGGCAACTT
>NZ_PJAP01000326.1:0-6811 GCF_002836795.1 Shewanella sp. 11B5
TCCAACAAAACAGCCAAGGCAAAATTCAACACTTTAGTGCTGGGGCTAATGGCAACCCGATTGCACAGCAATTACCGCGTTTATTACAAGCCATTATGGCGGGCGATATTGATGCCTTAAGTGCCGATTTCAACTTATTTATGCCTACTGCTCAATCCGCAACTCAGTCCGTAATTCAGCCTGCAACTCAGCCCGCAGATAAGTCATGGCAACTGGGCTTACAAGCTAAAGACCCACAAGTGCAATCGTCTATGGGTAACATAACCCTCAGCGGCGATACCCTTATACGTTCATTAATCATGACCAGTAACCAAGCGAATGTTCGCGACTATACCCAAATTCAATTTACCCAGACCCAACAAGGGCCACTGAGTGAAACTGAGCTGGCGCTTTTTAGTCTTGGCAATGAGTCAGCTAAATAATGCAGCCCATATCGCTAACCGCGTTGCTATCTCCCATTGGGCGTTTTGTCTTATGGGTAATCTTGCTGCTGACAATGTTAGCCACTGGCTTAATACAATGGCAACAGGGCGCGCATATTCAAACTGATATTTTGGCGATGTTGCCACATTTACAGCAAGACAAACTCACTGAAACAGCATTAAACAGAGTTGAACAGCAACTCGCAAACCAAGTGTATATTGCAGTAAAAGCCGATAATGACAACCAAGCTATCAGTGCCGCACAGCAACTGATGGATGTGCTAGATAAACAGCCTCAACAGCCCTTTATTCGCATTCGTAGCGGCGCGGATGATCATCTGCAAGACTTGGCTAAAGTGTATTTCGAACATCGCTTTACCCTACTCACCGCCGAGCAAGCTAAAGCGATTGAAACAGATAATTGGCGCCAACTGCTTAATGTGGCCCAAAATCAACTTTATAGCGCATTTGGTTTTGCCAACAGCCAACTGCTCAGCAATGACCCATTACTGATGTTTCCGGCCAACTTACTGGCATTATCACCTAATAGTGCGCTGCGAAGCCAACAAGGCATTTTACTCACCGATACTAATCAGGGTGTGGCTGCAATTGTCATGGCCAAAGGCCGCGACAGTGCGTTTAGCCCGACCGCTCAGCAACAGCAAATACAAGCATTAAAGTCTGCGTTTAGCCAAGTGACACAGCACTACCCAGATGTCAGTTTTCTTAAGGCTGGTGCACTTTTTCATGCGATTGCCGCCACTGAGTCGGCCAAACAAGAAATCAGCAGAATTGGATTAATTTCCATGTTGGGGATCATCTTATTAGTCTGGTTGGCCTTTCGGTCGATTATGCCGTTATTTGCCGCACTACTGACGTTAACGACTGGTGTGGTATTTGCGTTTGTCGCCACCTTAAGTATTTTTGGTGAGTTGCACTTACTGACACTAGTGTTTGGCACTAGTTTAATTGGTGTCGCCATTGATTACAGCTTTCACTTTTATTGCGAAAAACAAGCTCATCCCAATAACAACGCAACAGACACCTTAAAGCAGATTTTTCCGGCGCTCACTCTCGCCCTTGCAACCAGTGCCAGTGCCTTTATCGCCATTGGCTTTACGCCATTTCCGGGAATGCAACAAGTGGCCGTCTTTTGTGCTGCTGGGTTAATTGGTGCCTACCTAACGTTGTTATTGGTGTTTCCATTACTGGGTAACCATGCGCTTAAACCGACGCCTGGATTAACCCTTGCCCAAGGTTATTTGGCGCTATTACAACGTATTTTCACCCCAAATCAATTGTGGCAAAAAATAGCTATAGCCGCTTTGCTCATTGGTTTGGCAACAATATTGTTTTTCGGTTTGTCACAAACGGATTCTAACGATGATATACGTCAGCTACAGCAAAGCCCTGAAGCCATCACCACCGAAGAGAATCAGCTACGGCAACTGCTCAGCGGCGGCACCGATAACCAATTTATTGTAGTCAGTGGTCCCAGTGAACAATCTTTATTACAAACGTTAGAGCAACTGGCACCAGTACTGGATAAAGCCATAACTGATGCTGAGTTAGACCAAGCAATCAGCCTCAGCCGCTTTATGCCCAGCATTGCCAAACAACAACAACACTATCAGTTACAGCAACAGCTTTATGGGCAACATTTAGACGAGATCATCAACGAAATGGGCCTTGATGACAGCATAAGCACCAGTATGATTGCACAACTTAATCACGCCGAATCACAATGGTTAACCCCAACCATGGTGCTAGCCAAAGCTAATGATGATTTACAGACATTATGGCTTGGTGCGATTCCAACAACAGACAAACCCCAGCAATTTGGCGCCATAGTGTTACTCGGTGGCATACATTCGTTAGCCTCTCTTGAGCAACGGCTGACTGAACATAAATGGCCTTCAGGGCAAGTGCGGTTAATCGATAAGGTCGGTGATATATCCCATTTAATGGGCAAGTATCGCCAACTAACATTACAGCTACTAATGTGGGTATTTGCCTTAGCCAGCCTACTGTTTAGCATTAAATACGGTATTAAGTTGGCATTCGCTATCGTCGCAGTCCCTACTTTATCAGTACTGCTCACGTTAGCCTGTTTAGGCCTTGTCGGTTCGAGCATTAGCTTGTTTCACGCCTTAGCGCTTATTTTAGTATTAGGCATTGGTATCGATTACAGCCTATTTTTTGCCGAGGCCAAGCACACTAGTCGCGGAGTGATGATGGCAATCTTTATGTCAGCCTGCTCAACGTTATTGGCTTTTGGGTTGCTGGCGCTGAGTCAAACCCATGCCATTCACTTTTTTGGTTTAACGCTTCTTTTTGGGATCAGTTTTTCATTTTTACTGGCACCGTTTATTTCATTTATTACTAGGAAAACTGTAAATGCCATTTAGTCATTCACATACAGTCAGCAACATGGATGTTGACGTTGCCATCATTGGTGCAGGCCCTTCTGGTGCCATTGCCGCAAGTCTTTTACGCCAACAAGGTCATCAGGTTGTTGTTATTGAAAAACAGCATTTTCCACGTTTTTCCATTGGCGAAAGCCTACTGCCTTGTTGTATGCAGTTTCTCGAACAAGCAGGCATGCTGGACGCCGTTAATCAGGCTGGATTTCAATTTAAAAATGGCGCAGCATTTCAACACCAAGGGCGCTACACCACCTTTGACTTTACCGATAAATTTACCCCAGGCCCTGGGACTACGTTTCAAGTTCAACGGGCGGATTTTGATAAACTCCTAGCCGACACAGCTATCAGTCAAGGGGTTGAAATCCGTTTTGGTCATCAAGTTAATGCGATTGATTTGACTCATAACCCTCGTTTAACGGTAACGAATGACCGAGGTGCACAATATCAAGTGAATGCTAAATTTGTGCTTGATGCTAGTGGTTTTGGCCGAGTATTACCGCGATTACTGAACTTAGAGCAACCATCAAATTTACCGCCACGCAGCGCCATTTTCACCCATATTGAAGACAACATTAGCGATCCACATTTTGATCGGAATAAAATCTTAATCAGTGTTCATCCTCAACATAAGGATATCTGGTACTGGTTAATCCCTTTTAGCAATAACCGTTGCTCAATTGGCGTGGTGGCTGAGCCGCATTTACTCGAGCATTTATCCGGTAGCCTTGAACAACAATTGTTAGCAGTAATTAATGAAGAGCCAGAGCTACAGCAGTTACTGAGTAATGCCAATATTGTTCAGCCTTGTGCCACTCTCAAAGGTTATTCGGCTAACGTCACCACTTTAGCAACCAATAAGTTTGCTTTATTGGGTAATGCTGGCGAGTTCCTTGACCCTGTATTTTCATCAGGGGTGACCATTGCCATGCAGTCAGCATCAATGGCTGTCGCCAGTTTGAATAAGCAACTTAATGGCCAAACGGTTGATTGGGATAGCGAATACTCTGCACCATTAATGCAAGGGGTTAACACCTTTAGAACCTATGTCCAAGCTTGGTATGACGGACGCTTTCAAGATGTCATTTTCTATCAACAAGCTGACAACAAGATTAAACAAATGATTTGCTCAATTTTAGCGGGCTACGCTTGGGACATGAGTAACCCGTTTGTAAAAGAGTCCGAACGACGCCTCAATACCATTGTTGAATTATGTCAGGAGCCAAAGCCCAATGTTGCTTAATCTGCTGGGGCTTTCTGCAAAGAGAATATTGCTTCGCGTGGTGGCGCTATTACTGCTAAGCCTATTAAGTGCTTGTAGCCAACAAATCGAGCGGCAAACTTGTGTCCCACTCGCCAGTGAAGCACAATATTGCCTAAGCTCAGCCTCTGCGGTGTTAACAACGTCACCGCAGCAAGACATCAGCTTAAGCCAAATGGTCAGCTTTACCCATGGGCAAGAAAATCATGAGTTATTAACCCAGCTGGAGCTTAATTCACAACAGATGACGTTAGTGGGATTAGCGCCACTTGGGCAAGCATTATTCACGTTAGTGTACGATGGCCAAACCCTGCAAAGTCAGCAAAGTATGTTATTAGGTGAGCAATTTAAAGCAGAGTATTTAATGGCAATAATGCAGTTGATTTACTGGCCAACGGAGCAAGTTAATCAACATTTAACCGGCGGTGAATTAGTCACTATGGCATGTGATATGCCGTTATGTAAGCAACTAATCGATGCCAGTGGTACGTTAATAACGATAACGTATAGCGATATCGACCCGTGGTTAGCGCAAGTGAATGTAGACATCGATGCCGCCGATATTCACATGCAAATAAACCCAATTGACTAACTAATTGAATAACAGATTGATAAACAAGTGCTCCAGCATAACCCAATAAACCGAGATAAATAGGCCATCAAACTAAACATGAACAGTCGCATAGCAATAACTCACATCGGATTGTGTACACCTCTGGGCAACTCGCCAGAAGAGGTGCTGCCGCGCCTCATTAGCGGTGATATCAGTGCTATGCAATGGCGCGATAATTTACTGTTCGATGCGCCTACATTAGTCGGTTGCGTCGATGACAAACGGTTAATAGAAATTGCCGATCGTCTCAGTTTATTTGCTTGCCGTAATAATCGTTTATTAAACACTGCCGCCCAGCAACTTGTGCCTGCAATAGAACAAGCTAAAAAGCGTTTAGGAGCGGATCGTATCGGGGTGATATTAGGCACCAGCACCTCTGGCATTTCCAAAGGTGAAGCGGCATTAAAGTATCAGCTTGAACATGGCCATTTCCCCCCGAGTTACCATTATTCGCAGCAGGAACTGGGTAGCCCCAGTGATTATTTAAAACAATTATTTGAACTGTCAGGCCCTTGTTATACCGTGTCTACAGCGTGCTCATCGAGTGCAAAAGTGTTTGCCAGTGCTCAGCGATTACTCAATGCGAATATGTGCGATATGGTGATTGTTGGTGGTGTAGACAGTTTGTGTCAGTTAACCGTTAATGGCTTTGCCGCATTAGAATCAGTATCCAAAGGTCATTGCAATCCGTTTAGTCGCCATCGTGATGGGATTAATATTGGTGAAGGGGCAGCCTTATTTACCTTAGAACGTGGCCAAAGTGACGTCATGTTGGCTGGGATCGGCGAGTCTGCCGATGCACACCATATTTCAGCACCACACCCGCAAGGATTAGGCGCTATTGCCGCCATGCAACAAGCCCTAACAGAAGCCAACATTACTGCCAAACAAATCGATTATCTCAACCTCCACGGCACAGCCACACCCAAAAATGATGCCATGGAATCACGTGCAGTCACTGCAGTGTTTGGCCATTCACTACCAGCCTGCAGCTCAACCAAACCGCTCACAGGCCATACTTTAGGTGCTGCAGGGGCGATTGAAGCTGCCTTTTGCTATTTATTATTAAGCCCACTTAACCATGATAAGCGTTTGCCACCGCATATCTGGGATGGGCAGCAAGATGCTAATGACCCTAATATAGCTCTCGTTAGCGCCAACAATAATTCTGGCCTTAATCAGCTCAACTTTATTATGAGTAATTCATTTGCCTTGGCGGCAGTAATGCCAGCCTGATTTTTTGTCGAAAGGATGCCTAGTTTCATGTCAATAGCCACTGCAACGCCGACGATGTTAGCGCAAGATATAAGTACTTTTATTCCGCACCGTGCCCCAATGATCTTAATTGATAATGTCTTAGCACATCGCCCAGACTGCTTAATCACCGCAACCCATATTAGCCCTAATAGTGCCTATTTCGACGCCCAACTCAATGGCGTGCCTAATTACGTTGGCATCGAGTATATGGCCCAAAGTATTGCAGCGTTAGCGGGTGTTGAAGCCTTACTGCGCGACGATGATATCCGAGTCGGTTTTTTACTCGGCACCCGCAAACTGCAAATGCATATCGACACATTTACTTTAGGTGAGTCTTATCGCACTCAGGTCACTCGGCTGTACCAGGAAGAGTCTGGATTAGCGGTATTTGATTGCCAAATTTATCATCACGAAATATTAGTGGCGGCAGCCAATGTCAATGTATTCCAACCACAAGACACCCAAGCCTATATTGATGAAAGCCAAGCCGACGGTTAAGCATGATCAACAAACCTTTTGACACCCCATTGGAGTTCCTCGAATCAATCACGGAGAGACATTTTGAATAATAGAGTATTAGTTACCGGTTCCAGCCGAGGAATAGGCAAAGCCATCGCGATTAAATTAGCCGAGAATGGTTTTGATATTGCACTGCATTTTCACAGCAATCATGCTGCCGCAGCACAAGTACAAAAAACCTTATTAGATCTTGGTGTGCAGGTTAGTTTACTGCAATTTGATATTGCCGATCGCCAAGCGGTTAAGCTCGCTATCGAAACTGACATTGCCGAAAATGGTCAGTTTCGATAGCGAGCTTAACCGCTTGGCGATCGGC
>NZ_PJAP01000327.1:0-6779 GCF_002836795.1 Shewanella sp. 11B5
GTGAAACTGCGCATATATTATCGCCGTAATAAAAAACAATAATTGCATGAAAAAGGGAATATAAAAAATAAAGGGTAATTGGTCTGCCAAAAAAAAGATAATAAATAGGCATTCCAGTAACATAGAACATAAAGCAAACAACAATGTCAGTAGCAAGTCACGCTCACTTGTTGATGCAAATTTTTTATCATTCAATATTTGTAAAAAAACAGCCGTGCTGGAAATAAATCCCCCCAGAAAACCCTGTAACTGGAAGCGACTGCGCTTTGCTAGCAAGTGAAAACTAAAAAAGCTGAATAACTCTAGACAGGCAACCAAAGGAACAATTTTTAATAGAGGGACGTAGGCTGCCACCACGAACAAAGCCGCCAACATGGTCATGTCAAACCATATATGTTTGTCTTTAAAATGATATGAGAGTGGTGTCTTATGTTCCATCGACAATATTTGCCTCTACAACTATGTATCGTGGTGGACTAAATTATGAATCTTCAGCACTTACACTTTGTCACAAAATTAGTCCTACACTCCACGAGATCGGTTCGGAGCACTATTCAATATAACTTAACTATACAGTAAACCAACTTAAAAACGATTAAGAGATAAAACAAGTGCTTGCCCTGCTGAGTAATCCGAAGCTAATGTGACTTGGTATATTTTATAACACTGTTTGGCGGGTGAAATAATATTAAACCTACCGCACTCATCATCGATAATGAGCAATAACCCAGTAATGTCTGCATCTAACTGTCCGCTAATATGCTGTTCAGATAATCATTCAACATCCAATACGTTAAACACAAATTCTAAATTGATTAATCTAAATTCTGATAACTCACGTACTAAGGTGCAAACCCAATAAACATTATCAAACGCCATGCTATCATCGCACGAGACTTCAAGGATAATTGAAATGGCATGGGAAGACCGAACGCCATTTGAAGCTATTGAACATCTTTACGGTTTAAATGAATCGAATGTGATTAAACTCATGCGCAATTCACTTAAACACAGTAGTTTTAAATTATGGCGTGCACGAGTCAGTGGCCGTAAAACTAAACACCTTAAATTACGACCTGAAGGTACTGATAGAGCGTATTGTCCAACCCAATATAAAATGCGCTCAAAGTAATCATATCAGTGATCAACTAAGGTAAAAAGGCAACATAAAAAAGGGAGATGACTAAGCATCTCCCTTTTATACTTTTAGCCGGTGTTTTAACCCGCTTTTAGCATCTCACTGCAAGACATATTCAATAACTGTCGACAACGCCAAACACCTAAAATAGCCACAATTACCGCCCCTGCGACTGGAGTAATCGCCCACCACGGCCAATGCATATATACAACCAGCTCAAACACTTGAGTTTTTAACATGTATAAAGCAAATTCTGCCACAATCACCGCTAATAAACCGGCAATTGCACCAAGCAAAGCAAACTCAATTCCAGTAGAAGCACGAAGTAACCAACCCGATGCGCCAAAAGTTCGCAACACCGCGAGTTCTCGTTGTCGAGTCGCCATGCCAGCTTCCGTTTGCGCAATCAACACCAAAGCACTGGCCAACAACACTAATGCCAACACCAATGACAGTGATAATGACACTTGATCGATTATTTGTCGTAACTGCTCAACCATAGCCCCAACATCAATAATCGATACCGTTGGAAATTGTTGGATAAGTTGCAACACCACTTGATTGGCGCTAAGCAGACTACCGTCAGCCGCTAATTGCGCATCATTAAGGTGAAAACTTGCCATCGAGGTATAGGCAAATGGTGCCAACGCTTCAGGGGTGAAAATCATGAAAAAGTTGGGTTGTAGAGTTTCCCACTGAACCTGTCTAATACTGGCAACCTTCACCGAAAAGGATTGATTATCGATGTTATAGGTGAGCTTGTCGCCAAGTACAACTCCTAGTCTATCTGCGACACCAGACTCAACCGATACATCATCAGCAGCTTGATTAAACGTGCCCTCAAGCAGCTTATTATTTGGCGGTAAAGTATCTCGATAGGTTAAGTTTAGTTCGCGAGAAATCCCCACTCGCCCTTCAGCACCGTTTTCAGCTTGTTTACCTGAAATCAATTCTTCGTCATTTATATGAGTGAGTCGACCACGCACCACAGGATAAATATCAGTCGCGTTAATATGATTTAGGCTTAAAAAGTCGTTTAACGGCTTAGCATCCTCAGGGGCAATATTAACTAGAAAGTAGTTAGGTGCATTTTCTGGTAACTGCTTTTGCCATTCATTGAGTAAATCTTGACGCAAAGCCAAGATGGTTAGCAATAATACCAATGCACTGCTAAATCCAACCAATTGCACAGCATTTTGACGAGCTCGACGACGCAGACCGGCTAGTGCTAATTGAAAAGGATTGGTGGTTTTCATGCCAATGCCATGACCAAAACGGATCATCACAAAGCCCAGCACACTGAGTAAAAAACCTAACAACAATACTGCAAGTACCACTGTCATCGTCAATGCTAAACTTCTTGAATACAAATACCCCAACAAGGCCATTGCGGCCAAGCTTAATATTAAATGGAGCCACATGCCCAGCTGCAAGCCTTCTAATTGGCGCTGCAATACTCTTAATGGCGGAATGGCTAACAGCCGCATTAACGGATAAGCAGAAAACATAAATGCACTGATCAGTCCCGTGCTTACACCTAATAAAACAGGGCGTAAATACGGTGGAGAATAAGCTGCTATTTCTGGTGGTAAAAATGCCGTAATGCCAATGTCGAGCAATAACCCGCCCAGTAACCCCAGTGCAATACCCAACAAGGTCACTAACGACAAATGCAGTCCGAATAACACCCGAATTTGCTTGCCTGAAGCGCCAAAGGTTTTCAGCATGGCCACAACATCATAATGGCGTTGGCAGTAACGCTGCGCTGCAATACCAATGGCAGCGCACGCCAAGGCAATCCCAAGTAAACTGGCTAGCAGTAAAAAACGCTCCGCACGCTGCACAGCTGAAGCTATCGGGGAATCTCCCGATTGCACATCTACCCAACGTTGACTGTTATTGAGCAAAGGTTTAGCTTGCAGTTCAAATGCTGTTAATTGCTCTGCATTACCAGTAAATTGGTATAAATACGTCACCCGACTACCGGGTTGAATAATACCCGTCGCCGCCACATCATCTAAACGGATGAGTAATACTGGTGAAGATGCAAACGGATTAAACCCCGCATCCGGTAAACGACTAATCTCTTCGGTTAGCGATAACTCACTATTACCCAATTCAATGCTTTTAGGGTAGCCAAGCAAACCACCTAAGCGATTTTCAAACCATGCTTGTCCCTTGCTTGGTAATGCTCGAGTGACACCGTTACTCAGCTCTATATCGCCTTTTAACGGATAGCCCTCACCTACTGCTTTAACGGTCACTAATTGAAATTTATCGCCCGAATACACCATCGAGTTAAATTGCATGTTAGTGACGTGGGCAAGGCCTAACTCATCGGCAACAGTAAGGACTTGTGAATCAAGTTCAACCGGAGAGTCAATAATACGGTCAGCGGCAATAAAGTTAGAGGCTTCGCCATTAATGGCCACTTGTAAACGCTCACTAACCCGCGCTAGCCCGGTCACGGACAACACCGCTAACGTAATAGCCAACACGATAAGAATTAATTGCCCTTGAGCGAGTTCACGTTTAAACAATCTCCACGCAATTTGCCACTCCATTAATTAACCTCCTCAGCATGTTCCGCGCTCACATGGGCAGCCTTCAGATTATCTGCGTATGGTTCAGATAAATGACCATTTTCCATCACTAATTGGCGTGCGCAACGTTTTGCTAAATGCAAATCATGAGTCACTAACACCAACGTGGTGTCACTTTCTTGGTTTAACGCAAACAACATATCAGCAATTTTATCGCCATTTACACTGTCTAAGTTGCCTGTTGGTTCATCTGCAAACAGCACTTTGGGTTCACAAATAAAAGCTCTGGCAATCGCCACTCGTTGCTGTTCACCACCCGATAATTGTTTAGGTAAATGATTTAATCGATGAGATAAACCAACGCGATTAAGCATGGTTTGGGCTTTCTGCTTGGCATCTTTCACCCCAGCAAGCTCTGCGGGTAGCATAACGTTTTCAAGCGCGGTTAAGGTATCAACCAACATAAATGACTGAAAAATAAAACTGACTTTTTGCTTACGAAGCGCTGCTTTTTGCTCTTCATTTAATCCAGATAATGCCACGCCATCTAACACTATCTCACCAGAGGTAGGAGTATCTAATGCTGCAAGTAACCCCAATAGTGTCGACTTACCTGAACCTGATGGCCCCAAAATGGCGATACTGTCTCCTTGCTTGACTTCTATATTAATGCCGTTGAGGATAGTCAACTCTCCCTCTTGGGTCACGACAGTTTTATTGAGGTTAGTTACAGTAATGGCACTGGTATTTCGATCGATATTATTAGACATACAATCCTTCTTATATTCGTCACTTAAACGCGTGCTTACCAGCGTGTTTATACTGATAGTTATGAGTGTACCAACCTATGCTGCCACGATTTTGATATTAGGTGATAGCTTAAGTGCAGGTTATGGCATGCCAGAAGATCAGGGATGGGTACAATTGTTACGTAACCAGTTGCCTCAACATCAGGTAATTAATGGTTCTGTTAGTGGTGAAACAACGGCGGGAGGATTGCGTAGACTCCCGAGTTTACTGGCCTCAAGCAAACCTGATCTGATTGTCATTGAACTAGGTGGTAACGACGGACTGCGAGGTTTTCCGCCTAATAAACTGAAATCAAATCTTACAAAAATCATTACCCTATCGCAGCAACAAGGCGCCAAAGTGTTATTAACTGAGATTATGGTACCACCGAATTACGGCCCTAGGTATGCCAAATCTTTTACTCAGATTTACCATCAACTGGCCGAACAATATACAATTCAGTTGATCCCTTTTTTCATGCAAGATATTGCCACCGACAAAGCACTTATGCAGCGCGATGGAATTCATCCAAATGAACAAGCTCAAGACACTATTACGCTGTTAATGTTACCTTGGATCACACAAGCTTTATCCGAGTAAACACTTAAATTTGAACAAGTTTTGTTCAACATGTTAAAAACATTTTAATAAAGTGATCGAAAGTCATTTTAATTTAAGCATCAATGTTTAAAATGGACACTCAGCAAGCGCATTAAATAAGCATAAACATATAACGATAAACTTTAGACAACAACAAAGGCAATAAGGAAATAATATGTCCGTCAGTCGTCAAAAAAAAGTATACCTGCCAACAGCAACACGTAAAAATCAATACATTACCATTGGTTTTCCGTTAACTGATGAATATCTTAATGCATACAGTGATTTAGAAACTTGTTATGATGAGTTTAGTAAACTTGTCTATCAACTAGCCGAAAAACAAGAATTGTACAACGTTCACGTTGTCACCACTGATAAATTACCTATGGTCCGCTATCACAGTGAGGCTTATTGCTTAACCACAGACGAGCAATTACGTTTTTTCTATAACCCTGCACACCATGAAGCTAACCGTTTACACAGCGTTGCAGGCTTTAGAGCTAGAAAACTTAGAATTGTATTTTTAGCCACAGGCAATGACCTTCGCAGTAATTCGGCGGAATTTCACTCTCATGTGAAAAAATTTATAGCTGAATTAAAACCATTATTACCTGTTAAAAATGTGCCAATTAAAGTCCGTGACCACCAGCATATTTCTTATGACTTCTTTGCCAAAGCCAAAGGACTAAAAGAAACCTACGGTTATAAATTACGTGCTGTTGATAGTCGCTATCACCGACGTCATTGCGAGCTTCCAGAAAATGTCAGCACGCTCAATTATGTCACCATTAACATTCCAGTTGATCGTCGTATCAAGAAGCAGTTACTTGCAAATGATACCACCGACTTTACCAGTGTTTATAAAAAGGTATGTGACAAATTTATCGAAGCGACAAAAAGCAAACAGCTTAATCGTGTTGCAGTAGTTGCTAATGGTAAAATACCGCTAGTACGTAACAGTAAGTATGAGCAATTAACCAGTACAAATGAGTTTCAGATGGTCGGGTTTGATCCTCATGCCGAATCACCTGAGCCAATTTGTCACTGGGATGCGAACAAGCTTGTAGACGTTTTCCGATTTGTGATTGTCGCAGGTAAAAGTGATGAAACTGATGAAGGTTATGGTCGCTTTATGAATCAAGTTGAAGAAGCTATACGTGTATTTACCAATGAGTTCGACATTGATAAAGAACACGCTGATGTCATTTTACGTTTCCATCAACACATCAGTTACAAAGCTTAGTCACTCATAAGCTTTTCAATATAAAAAACGACAGCCAAGGCTGTCGTTTTTTTCTTTAATCAATTGCGTTGTACTGCTGTTACTGTACTACACCGATTGATTACGCTCCGCAAAACGATTCATCATAGTGGTCACTGATAGTGAAACGCCATGAGCAATTTTATCCGCTAGTTTTTTCTTCATTTGATATTGAATTTTAATCACTTGATGGGTGTTCACCAAGTCTAAAATTACATCATCGCTGGTAGAAACCGCATCAATAAGCCCTAAATCAATTGCTTGTTGGCCATACCAATGTTCACCAGTGGCGACTTTAGCAATGTCCATATTAGGACGATAACGGCCGACAAACTCTTTAAAAAGCACGTGAGTTTCTTCTAATTCCTGTTGAAACTTAGCTCTGCCTTCATCAGTGTTTTCACCAAAAACGGTTAAGGTACGTTTAAAGTCACCAGCAGTGTGCTGC
>NZ_PJAP01000328.1:0-6775 GCF_002836795.1 Shewanella sp. 11B5
GCCGAAGAACACGAAAATGAAGTCAAAAGCTGGATAAATTTCCGTCGCAATTTTTTCGCTGCTGTTGCTTGGTTAAAAAGCGAAAATGTTGCCGGAACGGCAGGGGTGATCCAAGAGGGGATTGCTGTTGATCCCCTTTTGGCCGGTGCAGGGTGGAACCTTGCGATCTTAATTCAAACGAAGTTTGAAAAATCCGGTGTGGGCGAAGCGCCACGACGTTAGTGGCCGCAGGCCATTGTTAAAAAGAATGAATATTAAATATTCATCGATAATTAACCATACCCATCATTCAAAAATGCCAGCAAAATCGCTGGCATTTGTATTAGAGTCATTTAACGTTTGCGAATGATGACAACATCCTTTTGATGAACGTTATTAACATTAACGGCGCGATATGCCGCGGGTTTAACAACGACCACTTTAGTTACCGTCTTTTTATTAGTAGGCGCTTTTGCGTGTCCATGATGAGCACGTGGGGCACAAGCACTTAAACTGATAATAGCGAATCCGACTAATAACACTTTAATGACAGGAAATTGAATTGACTGTTTCATACACACCTCGGTACGAGTGAAGACTATAACTAAGCATAATCGTTTGAATGTCAATTGCTGATCGCGATGAGTAAAGTTATGCAAATATAGTATTGAAATTAACGACTATCGTTAAAACGTACCGTAATCATGAATACTTAATATTCATCGAAATCAGTGGTTCTCGTGAGCCTTTCTCTGCACGCAATCTGGCTAAATACTGTTGCCATAATTCAGTTTGATTACTGCACAAGTTATGTAGCACCTGCCAAGAATACAAGCCGGTATCATGACCATCATCAAAGGTGATTTTTACTGCATAATGACCAACAGGTTCGAGCGCTTTAATGTTTACGGCTTTCTTATGGGTAACCAATATTGGGTCGCCATGACGTTGTACTTCAGCCGATGGTGAGAAGACTCGGAGCATTTCACAACTGATGTTGTAAGTTTGGTCATTATCAAATGTCACTTCGAGTAACTTAGATTGGCGTTTAAGTTTAATGCCGGTGACGGTAGGCGTTGATTGGGTCATGGGAATACCTATAAAAAAAAGGATTAACGCTAAATCGCAGATTATCATCATACGCGATTTTGCTGTTAATCCTATTGTTGTAACCTGCATTCGTGATGTTTATTCATAAACCAAAAAGTCACGAGACCTCCCATCAATAATAATCAAATGGGAGGGCGCTTGATTCAAATAATGGTTATAAAATAAAGCGGCTTAAATCTTCATCTTGTACCAAGGTATCAAGGTGATCATTGACATATTCAGCGTCAATGACAAATTTAGAACCTGACTTTTCAGAAGCATCGTATGAAATCTCTTCCATCAATTTTTCCATCACGGTATGTAAACGACGTGCACCAATGTTTTCGGTGCGCTCATTCACTTGCCATGCCGCTTCTGCAATGCGTTCAATACCTGACTCTGTAAATTCGATAGTGACGCCTTCGGTGTTCATTAGGGCGACATGTTGCTCAGTAAGTGAGGCAAATGGCTCTGTTAGAATGCGTTTAAAATCAGCTGCGGTAAGGGCGTCTAATTCAACACGAATAGGTAAACGGCCTTGAAGCTCTGGAATTAGATCAGACGGTTTAGACATCTGGAATGCACCAGAAGCAATAAACAAAATGTGGTCGGTTTTAACCATGCCGTGTTTAGTGGAAACTGTGCAGCCTTCGACTAATGGCAGTAAGTCACGTTGCACTCCTTCACGCGATACATCGGGACCTGAGCTTTCACCGCGCTTACAAATTTTGTCGATTTCGTCTAAAAACACAATACCATTTTGCTCAACCAGCTCGATGGCTTGTTCTTTTAAGTCTTCTTGATTGACTAGCTTTGCCGCTTCATCTTCAACCAACTGCTTGTAAGCATCTTTGATTTTAAGCTTTTTACGTTTAGAGGTGCTTTGGCCAAGATTTTGAAATAAGCCTTGTAACTGATTGGTCATTTCTTCCATGCCTGGAGGGGCCATGATTTCAACACCAACTTGAGGCGCAGCAACATCTATTTCAATTTCTTTGTCGTCTAATTGACCTTCGCGCAGCTTTTTACGGAAAACCTGACGGGTAGTCGAGTCATCTTTTTGGTCGGTATCCCAGTCATCTTTTGGCTTAGGCAATAACGCATCTAAAATACGTTCTTCGGCCATTTCTTCGGCGCGATGACGGCATTTTTTCATTTGCTGTTCGCGAGTCATTTTCACTGCTGAGTCGGTTAAATCACGGATGATTTGTTCCACTTCTTTACCGACATAACCTACTTCGGTAAATTTGGTCGCTTCAACTTTGATAAAGGGGGCGTTAGCCAATTTAGCTAAACGACGGGCGATTTCAGTTTTACCAACGCCGGTAGGGCCAATCATTAAAATATTTTTTGGAGTCACTTCATGGCGAAGTTCTGGCTCAAGTTGCATCCGGCGCCAGCGGTTTCGCAATGCAACGGCTACTGAGCGTTTGGCATTTTGTTGGCCAATGATATGTGCATCTAGTTCGTGAACAATTTCACGTGGAGTCATTTCAGACATAACTGTTCCTTTATTAACGCTCGAATTAGTAGTCTAACTTTTCGATAGTTTTGAATTGGTTGGTGAATACGCAAATATCGCCTGCAATCGTCAGTGATTTTTCTGCTATTTCTTCCGCGCTTAACTCAGTATTTTGCAGTAATGCTAAGGCTGATGCATGAGCATAGTTTCCGCCAGAACCAATCGCAATTAAGTCATATTCCGGTTGAACGACGTCGCCATTACCGGTAATAATTAATGATGATTCAGTATCAGCCACAACCAACATAGCTTCGAGCTTACGCAGCATTTTGTCGCTACGCCAATCTTTGGCAAGCTCTACGGCAGATTTTAATAAATGGCCTTGATGCATTTCGAGCTTGGCTTCAAAACGCTCAAAAAGAGTAAATGCATCGGCAGTACCGCCAGCAAAACCGGCTAATACTTTATTGTGGTATAGGCGGCGCACTTTACGTGCATTACCTTTCATCACGGTATTGCCTAGAGACACTTGGCCATCACCAGCGATGACAACTTGATTATTACGGCGTACGGATACGATAGTAGTCACGGTAAATCCTCTTCACTAATACATCAACGGGTCATTAGGGTGAATGCAATTGTTGATTGATAAAATGGATATGGGGACAAAATGACAGATATCAAGCGATGGATAACAAAAAGCCCTGTTACAGAGAACAGGGCTAAAGTGATTTATACAGCAATATCAGACCAGCAGTGTTATTCCCACAACCAAATCAAGCAGCCATTTAAACCTGCGTTCTGCATCTTATGACGATTATGTTCAGCATCGCGCTTGTTAGGATAAGGTCCTAATACCACGCGATACCATACGCCATTGGTACCTTCGCTGCGACGCACTTGTGCCTCTGCACCTTGGAAGGCAATTCTGGCCTTCATTTCATTTGCTTGCGACTCTTGCCTAAACGATCCACATTGCATTTGATAAATGCCACTAGACACTACGCCAGTTTGCGGCAAGTCTATTTCAACTTGCTTGTTTTCAAGCTCTTCCAGATAAGTCCATTCTTCCTGTGGCTTAGGTGGTAGTGCATTAGGATCTTTCTTGATCACTTTTTTTGGTGCTTCTACCGTCGCGGTTGATACCGTTTTCTTTTTGGGTTGTTGAGCTGGCTCTGATACGACGGATGAGTCGGAGCTGCCATTAATGGACCATAAGAAATAACCAAAACCTATGACTAAGGTGAGTATCACAAAAACAGCCAAGTAAGGAAAAGAGCGTTTAGGTGCTTTTTTTCGTTGTGGCGCACGGGCTTTAGCGCCCGCACGAGGTTTGCGATTTGCGTAGTCACGACTCATGATTACATCCGCTCTAGGGTTTCAATGCCAAGCAGCGACAAGCCCGTTTTTAAGGTTTTAGCGGTTAATTGTGCAAGCAATAAACGGCTTTGCTTTTGCGCTTCAGTTTCGGCAGCAAGCACTGGGCAAGCTTCATAGAAACTCGAAAACTCACTCGCTAGTTCATAAAGGTAACCACATAATACATGCGGCAAGCCTTTGTCTGTCATGCGAGTTAACACTTCACCAAATTGCGCCAGTTTAGTACCTAAGTCTTTTTCTTTTTCATGCTCAAGCACAATCTTAGCTTGGCTAAGATCAATATCCGTTGCACGTTTAAAAATACCGGCTACTCGGGTGTAGGCATATAGTAGATAAGGTGCTGTATTACCTTCAAAACTAAGCATTTGCTCAAAACTAAAAATATAATCACTGGTACGGTTCTTGGACAGATCGGCATACTTAACTGAGCTGATACCCACTACGCGAGCAATTTCAGTGAGGGTTGCTTCATCCATATCTGGGTTTTTACTGCGAACCAGCTCAAGTGCGCGAACATCGGCTTCATCCAGCAAATCAACTAATTTAACCACTCCGCCTGAACGGGTTTTAAATGGACGACCATCTTCACCATTCATGGTGCCAAAGCCAGTGTGCTCTAACGACATTTCAGGGCGAACAAATTTAGCGAGTTTGGCAAGGCTAAACACTTGTTGGAAGTGCAGCGCTTGACGTAAATCGACAAAGTACATGGCGCGGTCGGCTTTTAGTACGTTTGAGCGGTAACGCATAGCCGCTAAATCTGAGGTTGCGTATAAATAGCCACCATCTGCTTTTTGAATAATAACCGGTAAAGGCTCGCCTTCTTTATTACGAAATGCTTCTTGGAATACCACTTTAGCGCCATTGCTTTCGCTTAACAGGCCTTGGGCGTCTAAATCTTTAACTACTTGGGCTAAGTCGGCATTGTAGGCACTTTCGCCGTGAACATCTGCGCGGGTTAAGCTAACGCCTAAACGCTTATATACATCATGACAATGGCTTAAAGAGATGTCGTTAAATTCGCGCCATAGCTTATTGCAGTATTCATCACCTGATTGTAATGCGACGACAAGTTGACGGGCACGAGTAGCAAATTCAGTAGACTCATCAAAACGTACTTTAGCCGCACGATAAAAACTTTCTAAGTCAGACAATTCCATTTTGGCTTGTTCGCCATTGGCTGCGCGTAACTCTTCCATTAACGCCAGTAGCATACCAAACTGAGTGCCCCAATCGCCGACGTGGTTTTGGCGAATGACGTTATGGCCTAAATACTCGAGTGCGCGCACGACGCTGTCACCAATGATGGTTGAGCGTAAGTGGCCTACGTGCATTTCTTTGGCTAAGTTTGGCGAAGAATAGTCGACAACGATGGTTTGCTTAGTCGGTAAAGCCACCCCTAAATGGTCGCTGGTCAGCGCTTGTTGTAGTTGATTAGCTAATGCATTGTCATCAATGAAAAAGTTAATAAAACCCGGACCGGCAATTTCTACTTTGGCCACATAAGATGATGCTGGCAAGGTATCAATAATTAGCTGTGCTAATTCGCGTGGGTTCTTTTTAGCTACTTTGGTCAGCATCATTGCAAGGTTAGTCGCTAAGTCACCATGACTTTTATCTTTAGTGCGATCGACCTGAATGCGAGCTTGAAAATCAGCCGGCACAATTCCTTGCTGTTTGAAGGATTCGATGGTTTGTTCTAGTAAAGATTCAATATGTGATTTCATGGGCGTTTGCTTGCACTAATTCGTTAAATGAATGACATGACGGAACCGCATATTTTAGCCGTTTATGGGGGGTGATTGCTATCTGCTTTAACGGAAATATTGGTTTTTTTATGCTGATTATCAACCTAAGCGAAGTTTATGACAGATATAGGGTCCGTTGACTTAGTAAAAATGCAGCTTTACATCAAATCCTGCGGATCTCGATCGATGCTCCAACGGCATCGCTTACTTTCAGGTATTTGTTCAATGAGTGCTAATACGCGTTCGAATTCGGTTTGCAAGCGCTGACGACTTTTAGCTTGCAGTATTAATTGGCGTCGGTATTTTCCTGCTTTACGATCTAGCGGCGCCGGAATTGGGCCAATAATTTCAAAGTCTTTGTCTTGTGGTAGTAGCTCGCTAGTACGCGCTAGAAAAGCATCAGCATCTTCGGCTAAATGTGCTTCTGCACGAATTAGCACCATGTGCCATGCGGGTGGTAATAATGCTTGTTGGCGCTCTTTTAGCTGGCTGCGAGCAAACTCGCCATAACCGCGTTTTAACAGATCACGTAAAATGGGGTTATCACTTTGATGGGTTTGCAGTAGTACTTTACCGGGTTTGTCTGCACGGCCAGCACGACCTGAAACTTGAGTGTATAGCTGCCCAAAACGTTCTGGTGCGCGAAAGTCTGCGCTGAACAATGCGCCATCGACGTCCAATAAGCCAACAAGAGTGACATCGGGAAAATGATGTCCTTTGGCGAGCATTTGGGTGCCGACCAAAATTTTATATTTACCCATGTAAATCCCTTTGAGCTGTTGTTCAAGGGAGCCTTTACGTCTGGTGGTGTCTCGGTCAATGCGGACAACCGGGTATTTGGGAAACAGTTTAATCAATTCTTGTTCTAGTTGTTCAGTACCCAAACCGTGGCCCATTAGCATGGTGCTACCACATTGATGGCATTGGCGCGGGATAGCGTATTGATTGCCGCAGTGATGGCAACAAATCTCGTTTAAGCCTTGATGGACGGTAAAAAAAGCATCACAACGATCGCACTCATGTAAATGGCCGCATTCATGACAAAGCAAGGCCGGAGCAAATCCGCGGCGGTTTAGAAATAGCAGTACCTGATTACCCGCATCAAGGTGCATGCGCA
>NZ_PJAP01000329.1:0-6773 GCF_002836795.1 Shewanella sp. 11B5
TACACCCATGCCTGAAACTTTTGCTTTGTGGTAGCTTGGCGTGAAAAAGGTGACGGATAATGCAGACCAAATTTAGCCATATAAACAAACCGAGCGAATACAAATACCCCAACCGCATAGCCAAAATAAATATGCCACTGGAACATAACGCCACGAATACCTTTGGCAATGCTCACCGCTTGTTTATCGGTAATAATGACATCTATTTTCGCTAAGCCTTGATGAATTATGGCGGCCATATGGTTTTTCTCCATCCACCCAAGCCTTAGTAATACAGTTAATAACATCACCATCATAGTCAATGCCAATCCCCAATGAATAAGACGATGGAGTCGTGGATAAGTAGTCTGTGTTTGCATAAAAACCTCGGTAGGATTGCGATGATGGGGGCCATTATCACGCCGGAATCTTAACAATCACTTATGGATAACAAAAATCGGAAAATAATCTAAAACATGACACTATGGCGATAAAATAACTTTGAACGGACTCACACATGACTCATTTACTACACAAAACTCGACAAACAGCATTATTCCTTGCAGGTATAGGCACGTCATTAGGCGGGCTTTATACCTTATTCCCACAATGGGCTGTCGAAAACCTTAACCAGTTAGCTTATCACTCCAGTGACACGATATTTATTCAGCATTGGGGATTTATGGTGCAATACCAACTCCAATAATTATCTGGTCATTCAGCGGGAGTTCTGCGCCTTCTAGGCAAGTAATAGGATTGTAGACATAGTTGTTCTACGTCAAAATCATATTAAGCAGCATAGAAGGTGCAGAAACCCGCCCTGCGGGAGCTACTCAGGGTTTCCATTTCTTTGTTGCATTGTTTTACAAGGGAACAACCATTCTTTCAACAATGCGCCTCAAACTGGAAACCTGAGTGGCTCTGATTGAGCACATAATTAATGGAATTGGTATTAGTAGGGGGGAGTTTTTTTATTGCGATGGTGCGTTCAACTTGGATAAAACCGCTGTTTTATATTGCGCTAGTTGAAAAGCTATTTTTTATTAGCCTAGTATTGAGCAATGCCAATCAAGCTTTTGTCGATGGGTTTTGGTTATCAATGGTAATGGACTGTATCATTTGTGCTTATATCGCCGCATATTTATGGTTCTGCCGAACCACTGGTGATTAACTTTTTAAGTTAGACAAACTCAATTTAGTCGACACTATCTGGCGGTGCCGCAACATCGCATTTTTTACAATTAAGGATCATTCCTAATTGTTGTTGCCGACCTTCGATTGTCGTCACCCAAAGGCGAACAGTCCAAGGCGGATTATGGCGTACATGCTGAAAGTGACCACAGCCTAATTCTGCCACCCAATGCTGTTCTTCATCCAAATGATAACCGATAATTTTTTGCTGCATCCGAGTTCACCCAATCTTCAATGTCTTAGATCACCATAGAATGAAAATTTTCTGCTGAAACAATAATACCAATAGCAATTCAAATAACACGAGCGCGGTTTACACCTACAAAAAAGCCTGAACAAGTCAGGCTTTTTGAGCGATAAATAACGTAGTTCAATACTAAGTTATTCCAATACTATATTACTTAGTACGATCGCGAATGTGGCTCATTGCACGCTTACGACGACGCTCTTGACCTACGGTCAATTTCTCGGTTCTACCTTCAAACGGGTTAGCACCTTCATGGAAACGTAACTGAATTGGCGTACCAACTACTTTTAATGAACGACGGAAGTAGTTCATCATGTAGCGCTTGTACGAATCAGGGAGCTTCTTAACTTGGTTACCATGAATAACTACGATTGGTGGGTTATAACCTCCAGCGTGAGCATATTTAAGCTTCACACGACGACCATTAACCAATGGTGGTTGATGATCATCTTGCGACATTTGCATAACACGAGTAAGCATTGATGTGCTTACACGACGTGTAGCACTGTCGTAGGCTTCTTCAATTGACTCATATAAATGGCCAACGCCAGTGCCATGTAATGCCGAAATAAAGTGAATACGGGCGAAATCGATAAAGCCTAAACGGCGATCAAGTTCGCTTTTAACACGGTCTTTGACTTTTTGATCAATACCGTCCCACTTGTTTATCGCAATAACCAATGCACGACCTGCGTTTAAGGTAAAACCCAATAAACCAAGATCTTGTTCTGCAATCCCTTCGCGTGCATCGATAACCAATAATACTACGTTAGCATCTTCAACCGCTTTCAAGGTTTTAATTACCGAGAATTTCTCAATAACTTCATTTACTTTACTGCGGCGACGAACACCAGCAGTATCAATTAATACGTACTCTCTACCTTCGCGTGACATTGGAATGTAAATACTGTCACGAGTGGTACCTGGCTCGTCATAAACAACAACACGTTCTTCGCCGAGGATACGGTTAATCAGTGTTGATTTACCCACGTTAGGCTTACCAATAATAGCGAGCTTAATCGGTAAGTTTTGCAGGCGTTCTTGTTCGGCTTCAGCTTCTTCTTCAGTGTATTCACGTTCAACTTGCTCGCCTTCTTCGTCGAGTTCGCGAACAATACCCATAGCTTCAGCATAAGGCGTTAGTGCGTAGTCAATCATGTTGGTCACACCACGGCCTTGCGCGGCAGCCATTTGATAGACTTCACCTAAACCTAGAGACCAAAATTCACCACAAGCAGAATCGGCATCAATACCGTCAACTTTGTTGGCAACCACAAAAGTGACTTTATCGCGGCTACGTAAATGCTGAGCAATCGCTAAATCGGCAGCCGTCATACCAGCACGAGCATCTGTCATAAATAATACGACATCAGCTTCTTCAATCGCGGCCAATGACTGTTCAGCCATTTTGGTTTCGATCCCCTCTTCGCTGCCATCAATACCGCCAGTATCAACAACGATAAACTCGTAGCCAGCTAAAAAAGCACGGCCGTATTTACGGTCACGTGTTAAACCTGGGAAATCAGCGACTAACGCATCACGAGTACGAGTAAGACGGTTAAATAATGTCGATTTGCCGACATTCGGTCGCCCTACAAGGGCCACTACAGGGATCATGATTTTGCCTCTAAAAAACTTTTCAATAAAAAGCCCCCGGAACGCTTCCAGGGGCTCTAGTAAGGACATTATACCTTAATTAACGCAAAAATAGTGCTATGACTTATTCCGCATTAGTTTCAGTATCTTCCTCTACATTCATTTGTTCTTCTTTGTTCAACATAACAATAGCGACTTTGCCACTACGACCTTGAACATAGATTTTGTCACCCACAACTAAAGGTTGGGCATATAATCCATTACTATCAACTTGAACTCGGCCAACTATATCGCCGCTATTACGGTCAATAAAATGTAAGTAACCTTCAAAGTCGCCGACAACAATATAGTTATCAATTACTGCTGGTGCTGTTAACTCACGGTTTTTAAGGACTGAAGTGCTCCATAATTCTAAACCATTACGGCGATCGACTGAGTAAATTCGGCTATGATCATCGACCAAATACAGACTAATACCTGCAGCAGCTAAATCATTAAAGCTTGAATATTTACGCGACCAAACCACACGACCACTACGAAGTTCCATAGACACTAAGTTACCATTGTAACTAGCAACATACAGATTTTCGCCCAGTACTAATGGCGTCATATCAATATCAGCCATCCGGGTGAACTCATTTGCGCCGGTTGGACTAAAGACGGGTTGTTCCCAAGCAGCCTGACCATTACTTTTAACGACAACAGCCACCTTACCGTCTGCGGTACCTAAAAAGAAACCGCCCGCTTCATATGCTGCAGAACCAGTACCACGTAAAGTCAGGTTTGGCAGTTGCATTTCATAGGTCCATAACTTTTTACCGTTATCGATATTAAATGCTTCAAATGCGCCTTTACTGGTATTTACCGCAACAACATCTTCTGCCACTGTCGGCGCCGATAATAACTCGCCATTTGCTTGCGCAGACCACACAACGTCACCGGTTGCTTCGTCAAGCGCAACCAATAAACCCGTTTCGCCACCAACAAAGACTTTATTACGTGCAGCTGTAACACCTGCTGCTAAACGAAGCCCCTTGGTTTTAGTTTCAAGCTTCTCTTCAAAGACGTCATTGAAGTCTTGCTTCCAAAGCTCATCACCGGTTGTTTCATCAAAAGCAACCACAATACCGCTGCGATCGGCTACAAACACCTTGCCGTAACGAACGGTAGGACGAAGTTGCGAGTAATAATCGCCTACACCATCGCCGACACTGGTATCCCAAGTGACCACAGGAAAAACGGTTGCTTGTATATCAACTAATTCACTCACAGGCTCTTCTTCAACATCACTTGAAGAACAAGCAGACATAAGAGCAACACTTAACCCAACGGCAAGTAGATTTTTACACCACGACTTCATCGGCTAAATTCCTTATGCCTTGTTTAGATTGTCTAATTTCATGGTCAACGCTGGACTGGCTAACGCACCACCATTATCCACTGCTGCTTGATAAGCTGATTTGGCTTTATCCAAATCACCTTGACGCACTAAAAAGTCGCCTTTTAATTCTTCGCGTTGTGAAGCAAATGCTTTATCAGTCACTTGTTCTAACGTCGCTAACGCCATACCTAAATTGTTTTGCTCAGCTTGGATACGCGCTAAACGGATCATCGCTACCATGCCTAAACCAGAACCAGGTTGCGCAGCAATCACTTTTGTAAATGATGCTTCTGCTTTGGCTAAATCGCCGGCTTCAACGGCTGATTTTGCAACCATTAATTCTAGTAGCGCTTGATAACCTTGCTGATCATGCTCTGATGTAAAGTTTTCAGCCTGAACCAATAACGCAGCTGGATTAGCCGACTGTGTCACGATTGACTGGAATGACTCTGAAGCTTCTTCAGCCGCAGTCACTTTCATGTCAGAATAAGTATTCCAACCATATAGACCACCAAGGCCTACTACGGCACCAACGACAATCGAGGTACCATAATCTTTCCAGAACTGCTTGATAGCATCTACTTGTTGTTCTTCTGTGCTATAAATTTCCACTTGCACTTCCCCTTTAAAATCTGTTCTTAAATCAGTTCTGCAATTTTAGCTACGAGTTCACTACGCGTAACCAATTGTTGTTCATTGTTTGTTCTTAACGGCTTAATGGCAACTTGATTGTTGGCAATTTCATTTTCACCAATAATCAACGCAAATTGGGCACCGCTTTTATCAGCGCGTTTCATTTGCTTTTTAAAGTTACCACCACCGCAATGGCTCATGACTTTAAGCGTTGGCAACTGTTGACGCAACTCTTGAGCTACTTTTATGGCTTCAACGACACAATTTTCACCCATTGCAGTGACATAAACGTCCACTTCAGGGGCAATATCACTGGTTAACTCAAGCGTTTCAAGCAAAAGCACAATACGCTCAAGTCCCATAGCAAAGCCAACCGCAGGTGTGTCTTTACCACCAAGTTGGCCGACTAAACCATCGTAGCGTCCACCTGCTAATACTGTACCTTGAGAGCCCAAACTAGTGGTAACCCATTCAAATACAGTGCGGTTATAATAATCTAAACCACGGACTAAACGCGGATTGATGGTGTATTGGATGCCAACAGCGTCTAAGAGTTCACACAAAGTTGAAAAATGTGTCTTAGAGTCTTCACCAAGGTAATCCATCAATGCTGGTGCATCGCCTAAAATGGCTTGCACTTGCGGGTCTTTACTGTCTAACACTCGCAATGGATTTGAATACATGCGACGTTGACTATCTTCATCCAACTTATCTTTGTGCTGCTCTAGAAATGCGATTAAGGCATCACGGTAAGCAGCGCGCTCTGCAGGGTCGCCTAGCGTATTAAGCTCTAGTGCAACGTGTTCTTTAATGCCGAGTAAATCCCATAAACGGGCAGATAACATTAATACTTCAGCATCAATGTCGGCGCTGCCAATACCATACACTTCAACACCAAACTGGTGGAATTGACGGTAACGACCTTTTTGCGGACGCTCATGACGAAACATGGGACCCATATACCATAAACGTTGTTCTTGGTTATACAGCAGACCATGTTCATTACCAGCACGAACGGTTGAAGCCGTACCTTCTGGGCGTAAGGTTAAACTGTCACTGTTACGGTCTTCAAAAGTGTACATTTCCTTTTCAACAATATCGGTCACTTCACCAATAGAGCGCTTGAAAAGATCTGTACTTTCAACGATGGGAGTGCGAATTTCGCTATAACCAAATGCACTAACTGATGAACGCAATACTGCTTCGACTTTTTGCCATAAAGGACTTTGCGTAGGCAGAATATCGTTCATTCCGCGAATTGCTTGGATTTGCTTTGCCACTGTTAACGTGTCCAATTCTTGAATTAGCTTGCGCTAATAAAATGTAAATATACCCTCAACATCGACAATACTTAGATTGTCATGCACAGGATTAATGATTATTCAGTTTTGTCGGTGATAGCGATGCGGTTGGCCATCATGCTCGCTTTAGCACGGATCTTGGCTTCTAAACCATCGATGATTTTATTGTTATCAAAGCGCTCTTTTTGACGTACTCCGTCATCATAATAACCGCTCTTAGCATGGCCGCCAGTTAAGCCGATATCAGACACTAACGCTTCGCCTGGACCATTGACTACGCAACCAATAATTGACACATCCATTGCAGTGGTAATGTCTTCAAGACGACGTTCAAGTTCATTGACGGTACTAATCACATCAAACTCTTGGCGCGAACAAGAAGGACAAGCAATAAAGTTAATGCCACGGCTACGAATACGTAGCGACTTTAAAATATCAAAACCAA
>NZ_PJAP01000330.1:0-6760 GCF_002836795.1 Shewanella sp. 11B5
GCTAAAACACCTAGTGCTAATTTTTACCTAAACGTCGCGCAATTAGCTAAAGCGTTTTTTACCGCTGAAGCCAATGAATTTGAACAACTGAGTTTGGATATTCCGGTGAATTGTCCAGGTAGTGCTGACTTAGATCCGCTTGAAGAAGAGGTTGTACAAATTAACTAAACTGGATGACGGCTTATTTAGCCCCATCTTTATTTTAACAAGGAGACCATATGAAAAAGCAAGCTTCCGACATGGGTCGTCGTCAAATGCTCAAAGCATTAGCGCTCGGCAGTGCGGCAGGTGCTGTGGCCAGTGTCAGTGCACCCGCACTTGCTCAAGTCACTAAACCGTCTACAGAAGAGCCTACGGGCAATAACTATCGCGAAACTGAGCATATTCGCAATTACTATGCTTCGTTAAGCAAATAACAAAGGAGAGTGTGTGATGCGATTAACCCGCAAAACAGACACGGCCACCAAAGCTGAAAAGTCAGGCCTAGGTCTTAACCGACGTCAATTCCTCAAGTCTGCCAGTTTGGCGACGGGTGGTATTGCAGCGGCTTCAATGCTTGGCGCAGGTATGATGCGTAAAGCTGAAGCTAAAGATGTACCGCACAACGCACCTACAGAAATAAAACGGACGATTTGTTCACATTGTTCAGTAGGTTGTGGTGTTTATGCTGAAGTTCAAAATGGTGTGTGGACAGGGCAAGAGCCTGCGTTCGATCATCCATTTAACCAAGGTGGACACTGTGCTAAAGGCGCAGCATTACGTGAGCATGGTCATGGTGAAAAACGCTTAAAATACCCAATGAAGCTAGAAGGTGGTAAATGGAAGCGTCTATCATGGGATCAAGCCATCAATGAAGTAGGCGACAAAATGGAGTCGATTCGTCAAGAGTCTGGTCCTGATTCAGTTTACTTTATGGGTAGTGCTAAATTTTCGAACGAACAAGCTTATATGTATCGCAAATTAGCAGCAATGTGGGGCACTAACAACGTCGATCACTCTGCTCGTATTTGTCACTCTACCACGGTAGCCGGTGTTGCAAACACTTGGGGCTACGGTGCGCAAACTAACTCGTTTAACGACATCCGCAATTCAAAATGCATGATGTTTATTGGGTCTAACCCATGTGAAGCTCACCCAGTGGCGATGCAACACATTTTGATTGGTAAAGAACGCGGTGCCAAAATCATCGTAGTCGATCCTCGTTTTACCCGTACAGCGGCTAAGTCTGATGAATATGTCCATATTCGTCCAGGTACTGACATTCCATTTATTTATGGTCTGTTATGGCACATTTTCGAAAACGGCTGGCAAGATGATTCATTCATTTCTCAACGAGTATACGGCATGGAACGTATCCGAGAAGAAGTGAAGAAATACACTCCAGAAGAAGTCGAGCATATTGCCGGTGTGCCAAAAGCACAAATGTACCGTGTTGCGAAAATGATGGCAGAAACTAAGCCTGGCACTATCGTTTGGTGTATGGGTGGTACTCAGCATCACATTGGTAATGCTAACACTCGTGCTTACTGTATTTTACAGCTTGCCCTTGGCAACATGGGTATAGAAGGCGGCGGAACTAACATTTTCCGTGGTCACGATAACGTACAGGGTGCGACTGACTTTGGTTTGTTATTTGATAACTTACCTGGTTATTACGGCTTAACCTCAGGCGCATGGGACCATTGGGCCAATGTGTGGGACCTTGAACCAAAGTGGATCACCGAACGTTTTGATCAAGGTGAATACTTAGGTCAATCACCACAAACATCTGCAGGTATTCCTTGTTCGCGTTGGCACGATGGTGTGTTAGAAGACAAAACCAAAATTGCCCAAAAAGACAATATTCGTCTGGGATTCTTTTGGGGTCAGTCTGTTAACACCGAAACTCGTGGTCGCGAAGTACGTGAAGCACTGAATAAAATGGATACCATTGTGGTCGTTGATCCATTCCCAACCATGGCGGGTGTTATGCACGAACGCCAAGATGGAGTGTATTTATTACCCGCGGCAACTCAGTTTGAAACTTATGGTTCAGTGTCTGCTTCAAACCGTTCACTGCAGTGGCGTACGCAAGTTATCGAACCATTATTTGAGTCATTACCTGATCACACTATCATGTATAAACTGGCCAAAAAATGGGGCGTTGCGGACCAATTCTGTAAGCACATCAAGGTTAATGGCGATGAGCCATTAGTGGAAGACATTACCCGTGAATTTAACACCGGTATGTGGACTATTGGTTATACAGGCCAAAGCCCTGAACGTTTGAAAATGCACCAAGAAAACTGGGGCACATTCGACGTTAACTCACTTGAAGCACCCGGCGGCCCAGCTAAAGGCGAAACCTATGGTTTACCTTGGCCATGTTGGGGTACACCAGAGCAGAAACACCCTGGTTCTCAAATCTTGTACCGCACCGGACGTGAAGTTAAAGACGGTGGTGGTAACTTCCGTGCACGTTATGGTGTTGAACATAACGGCAATAACATTCTTGCTGAAGGTTCTTTCTCAAAAGGCTCTGAAATTCAAGATGGTTACCCAGAGTTTACAGCCGACATGCTAAAACAGCTTGGTTGGTGGGATGACCTAACAGCAGAAGAAAAAGTCAAAGCTGAAGGTAAAAACTGGAAAACTGATATCTCTGGCGGTATTCAGCGTGTGGCAATTAAGCATGGTTGTATGCCTTACGGTAACGCAAAAGCGCGTTGTATCGTGTGGAACTTCCCTGACGATATTCCATTACATCGTGAACCGTTATACACCCCTCGTCGTGACCTAGTGGCTAAATACCCTACTTATGAAGACCGTATGGTGGCTCGTCTACCAACGCTTTATAAAACCATTCAAGACAAGGATTTTGCTACCGACTACCCACTTGCAGTAACAACCGGACGTTTGGTTGAATACGAAGGTGGTGGTGAAGAAACCCGTTCAAACCCATGGCTTGCAGAACTACAGCAAGAAATGTTTATCGAGATCAACCCAGCAGATGCTGCAGATCGCGGTTTACGTGATGGCGATGACGTATTTGTTCACAGTCCAGAAGGTGCAAAAATTACCGTTAAGGCAATGGTGACACCACGTGTTATTGCAGGTGAATGTTTTATGCCATACCACTTTGCAGGCGTATTTGAAGGCAAGAGTTTAGCCAAAAACTACCCTGAAGGAACCGTTCCTTATGTGATTGGCGAATCTGCCAATACCGTAATGACCTATGGTTATGATGTCGTAACGCAAATGCAAGAGACCAAGTCTAGCTTGTGTCAAATAAGCAAAGCCTAAACACTTGATGAGGAGATAAGCCATTATGGCAGTCATGAAATTTCTGTGTGACACCAAACGCTGCATCGAGTGTAACGGTTGCGTCACAGCATGTAAAAACGAAAACGACTCTGCTTTAGAGTGGGGTATTCAGCGTCGCCGCGTGGTAACGCTTAATGATGGTGAACCAGGAGAAGCGTCAATCTCAGTAGCATGTATGCATTGTACCGATGCACCATGTATGGCTGTATGTCCGGCCGACTGTTTCTACCGTACCGAAGACGGCATTGTGCTACATAACAAAGATACCTGTATCGGTTGTGGCTATTGCTTCTATGCTTGCCCATTTGGTGCACCGCAGTTCCCTAAAAAGACTGCATTTGGTAGCCGTGGCAAAATGGATAAGTGTACTTTCTGTGCTGGTGGCCCAGAAGAAGATCATTCAGAAGCCGAGCGTCTAAAATACGGTTCAAACCGTATTGCAGAAGGCAAATTACCAATGTGTGCTGAACTTTGTTCAACCAAAGCATTGTTGGCTGGTGATGCAGGCATAGTGTCTGACATTTACCGTCAACGTATGGCTGCACGCGGTAATCCAAATGTGATTTGGGGCTACAATCCTAAAACAGGCGAAATGATTTAACCCAGAGCAATGGCTGCGATAATTTTCGCAGTCATATAAGGAGTGACAATGTTAACTTTAACGTTAAACAAATCACTGCGCAGGATGTTTGCTCTGTTGGTTCTGTGTATGGGATTGGGGTTGGTTACATCGCCGGTGTATGCCGCCGATGAACAATCAAGTCAGCAGCAAGCAAAGTCTAAAACCAGTGATGCAGATCTCTGGCGCGCAGTAAAAGCCGGCGAACCTGGATACAGTACGGACAAAGGCCTCGATGCTGATGTTCTAATAAATGTAGCTGGTAATGAAGGCAAGGTGTTGCGAAATACCTACTTAAAACCCGCACTAGGCTTAGCCGTTGTCGGTGTTTTTGCGGCCTTTTTAGTTTTTTACTTAGTTAATGGTCCATCAAAACTGAGTAAAGGCTTTTCGGGTAAAATGGTACTTCGTTGGAGTAAAAGTGATCTCTGGTTACATTGGATTATGGCAATTTCATGCCTAACCATGATGTTAACCGGTATAGTCATTATGCTCGGACGCCATTTCTTAGCCCCTTATGTCGGTGACGGTATTTGGGCTGGGATCATCGCCTTTAGCAAGTTTGCCCATGACTGGTCTAGCCCCATTTTTATGGTGTCTTGGCTGTTGTGTGTTATCAAATGGATGCCACTACAAACCTTCAAAATGTATGACTTGAAATGGTTTTTAGTGGTAGGTGGCTACATTAATTTTGGCCCGTTTAAAGGCAAACACCCTGACAGTGGTTTTGCCAACGCGGGTGAAAAAATGTGGTTCTGGACCTTAGCTCTTTTCGGTCTGAGCATCAGTATTACTGGCATCATGCTAGTGTTTCCTATGCTAGATTTACCGCGTGAACTATCAATGCTCGCCTTATTGATACATGGACTCAGTGCGACGATTTTAATCGCATTTACCATCGTACATATTTGGATGGCGACTGTGCTTAGTGAAGGCGGTATGGAGTGTATGGTTTCGGGATATTGCGACGAAAACTGGGCTTCTCAGCACCACAATGTGTGGTACGACGAAATCAAAGCCGATGGCAGCTTAAAATACAAAGAGTAGCCCTGCTTCCTGATGTTAATGCACCAGGTTGATGGCAGAGATAAAACACCTTGTTGGGTAACTAACAAGGTGTTTTTTATTGCTGCTGGTACATTAATAAGTTTTGGGGATGCAGGTAATGAATCGAATTGATTGCAGTAGATCATGGCGGTTTAATTTGAATCACTGTTCAAACTCAGTTAGTGTGCAGGATATTATTAAATTACTAGAAAACGAGTCGCTCTATAGGCTTGTTATGTGACAAAACTAAAAGACAAACAATGGTAGCCATTTCTCGAAATATTCAACTTTTACTCTTTGCCTTTATATTGGCAGGTTGTTCAACGATCCAATCTGGTGCTGGTGGAGATAGGATCGGTTTCACTGAGTCAGGCCAAGCCTCGTACTATAGTGATAGACATCAAAACAACAAGACTGCAAGCGGTGATATCTATCAGCATAATCAAAAAACTGCTGCTCATAAAACGCTACCATTTGGCTCTAATGTAAAAGTGACCAATACCAACAATGGTAAGAGTGTTATCGTTAAAATTAATGATCGTGGTCCGTTTGTTAAAGGACGCATCATTGATCTTTCAAAGTCTGCCTTTAGCAGTATTGGCAATATATCTACAGGGGTAATTAACGTTAATATCGAAGTCGTCCGCTAGCACTTTGTTATGGTGTTATATGGCTTGTTGACCTGGCACATAACAGAATTTTAGCGTGATAACCAAGTGGTCATACCGGCGAGTTTTATAGACTAACGTTTAGCATACAGTTTGGTTTTGCTTTCTTTAGTTGAGCTTTTATAAGAGGCCGGTTTCTAGCAAGCCATTGTTTAAAATTAATTTTGTGAGTCGTGAAATTAACCCAATTAAACAACTATTCGGAAGTGTTGCTAAAGATATGATCGAGATTGAATATTCTATTGGTGAATTAAAAACGTCAATGTTAGTTGTCGAGGAGCATCGATTTTACCTTATCACAAAGGAATGGATAAAGGCTGTAGAGCTGAATGTGGGTGACCAAATATTAGCCTGCAGTGATGCCATCGCTAAAATAGAAAGCATAAATAAAGTTGAAGGTTCAGCCCATTGCCGCGACTTAAAAATAAGCCATAATCATAATTATTTTGTCACCACAGCACGCCCAGCATTTCATGACTCACTCTGTGAGAGAGCCCCAATAGATAAGCTTGAGCGTATTGCATACGAGTTGGCAAATAGGCCCTCAAATTTCCCTGATGGTAAACCAACCGGTCACCATGGTGGTCCTTGGGTCGCGGCTAGATATCTACACTGTGATTCAAGCAAAGAAGCCATCGGCTGGGGCCGTGCTAACGACAACATGTGTGCTGAAGATGCCGCGGTAAGTGATTTGAGACAAAAAGTGGCCGATGCTATTGGTGTGATTGAATTACATCGAGGTAATGTAGATATTTCACATGCCTATTTGAGGAAATATACTAAAAAAGGCCGTTTTGTGAATAAAATGAGTCCTTGTGTTTACTGCCGTGATAATTATGGCAGCGCACTAAATGACACCACTGAAGGCGTGAGTAATTTGCCTAAAGATGGTCGCGATTATCTACCCCCAGTAGATAAATAGCTCTCAACTACATTTCCCCATCATTCAGCAGCCCACAACGTCATTTTTGCTGAGTTAACTTGAGATCCGCTTAAGTCATAAAGCCGTATTCGCTATTTTGAATCGAATGTCGTTGAGGGAGTATTGTTCAATAAGTGCTTTAAGTTGATTTGCATCCAATGGCCTTTTACTTCAAATTGGTTCTCAATATTTTTTAAAGTG
>NZ_PJAP01000331.1:0-6698 GCF_002836795.1 Shewanella sp. 11B5
CTAGATTTAGCCGATGTCACTAAAGGCAGGTTAATTATCGATATCGCCAGTGCGATGCTCGACTGGGAAATCAATGACCAAGCGGTGTTTACCGACTGCAGTGCCGATATGTTGGCAAACAAACTGCAAAACGACATCAACGCCGTTATTGAATATTGTCAGCTAGCTTTAGCCAAATACTCATCAATCAATGATGACAATGCCCCCAAATACAGTCGGCCTCATTTTTCATTGTTTATCGACCGTTTAGAAATCTTATTAGCGTCGCCATTATTTACCGAATCCGAACGTAACAATGTATTAGATATCCTCGAAACGCTTGCGGTTTCAGGAGTAGTATTAATTATCAGTGCTTGCCGCAATGACTTTTACCCTCAGGTCGTTAGCCACCCAAGCTTAATGGCAGGCAAAGCCAATGGCTCACATTTCGATTTATCGGCGCCAACCCGAGCAGAGCTGATGCAAATGATCCGCTTGCCGGCCAATGCAGCTAACCTCACATGGACACTCGATCCCGATACGGCAATGCCGTTGGACGAAATACTTTGCAGTGAAGCCGCCTCAAACCCCGATGCACTGCCCATGTTGCAATACACCTTGCAATCACTGTATTTAAACAAAGATGACAACAATCAATTATTGGTGTCGGTATACCATTCGCTTGGGGGGATTGAAGGCGCCATCGGTAAAAATGCTGAAGAAGTGCTCAACCAATTAAACAACACCGAACGCGCCGCACTGCCTAAAATACTGTCGATGTTAGTCACCCTAACCGAAGATGAAAAATCAATCACCAGCAGTACCGCACGCTGGAGCGATCTCAGTAGTGATGCCGAAATAAACCTCGTCAAAGCCATGGTCGATAACCGTTTGTTTGTTTCCCATCTGCAACAAGATCAAGCCTGCTTTAGTATTGCCCACGAAGCGCTATTAAGGCGCTGGCCCCGCGCGACCCAATGGATAACCGAACACAAGGACAGTTTAGCAATTAAAAGCCGTTTACAGCATCAATCTAACCGCTGGCTGGCGGAGTCAAAAAGTAGTGCTTATTTGCTGGCAGAAGGTAAACCATTGGCAGAAGCAAGCACATTGCTCAATAACCAATTGTTTAACCTGGAGCCTCAAGAGCTCGCACTCATTCAAGCGTCTAGCAAACAAGCCAACATCGGACGCTGGCGCCGCCGTGCAGTCATGCTAGCCCTTGTGACACTGACATTGATTTCTGTCGCCATGAGTGTTCGCAGCATTGAGGCCGAAACCCAGGCACAACAAAAACGCCTAGCGGCAGAAAACTTACTCGGTTTTATGGTGGGTGAATTCGCCGACAAAATGCGCGGTATTGGCCGCATGGACTTGCTCGATGGTATCAGCAATAAAGCATTGGAATATTTCAGCGATTTTTCTGCCGACGATGCCAGCTATTTAAGCTTTGAAGCCCAGTTTCAACACAGCCAAACCTTAGAGGCCATGGGCGAAGTGGCCTATTCTCGCGGCAATACCGACGAAGCCCGCAGCGCCTTAATCGCCGCCCGTGAGCGCATGCAGCCGTTACTCGAAATACAACCTCAAAACCTTAGTTTACTTAAAACCTTAGGCGCTAATGCCTATTGGATCGGTCTGCTTGAGTACGATAAAAGTGATTGGCTTGCCACTCAACCTTGGTTTGAACAATATTTAACATACAGCCAAGCCATGTATCAATACGCGCCAGACGATGACGATGCGTTAATGGAGTTGTCGTACGCGCAAAACTCTCTTGGCTCGATACATATGAAGCAGCAAAACTTTGCTGCTGCACGAGAGGCATTTGAGCAATCATTACAGTTAAAACAAAAAGCACTAGTTCAAGACCCAAGTAATAGCAAAATGATTGCTGATGTGGCCAATGCACAATCATGGATTGCCAGTGCAGCCACCGCCCAAGGCGACATTACCGCTGCGATACAAATACACCAACAAATTCAACAGCAGTTGGCCAATCAAGTTTTAGAAAAGCAGCCTTATTTACTTGAACGATTATCGAGTAGTTATGGTCTGCTGGCTAAATTATTAAACTATCAAGGCAAACATCAGGAAGTATTTTCAACTGCCGAACTCCGTTTAGCTACTATTACCAAGGCCTTTAAACAAGACCCTCAAAATGATATTTTGAAAATCCAACAATATTATGCTTACTTTGATATGTTGACATATAGTTCGATACCTATTGAAAACACTATGGGTCAGAGTATTAACTCTTTGGCGGCTATGCTTGAAACCGATGCGACTTTAACAACTTCTAGTAAAAAGAACGAGTTATGGGCTAAATATCAGCTGGCAGCTGCAAATTATTTAGCATCACAAGGACAGTTACAAAAAAGCCTACTTTTTGCGCGTCAGGCAATAACCTCGTTTAATCAATTAATCACCGAGTTTCACCAAAATACGGCTTACACTGCCGATTTAGCTGAAAGTACCATTCTTACAGCCATTTTGATGAAATCTATAGAACCATCACAGCAAGTTAATGTTCAGTGTAAACAGACTAAAAACCAACTGGCACTGATTATAGATAACAACAGCGACCCTAAGTATACGATTCCCTATGCTAAAGCACTCGACTGCTTAGGCGAATTGAATAAGTATCCTGACTTGTTACAACTGTTAGATAAATCGGCAATAACCAATTATAGATTTACCCCTAAACCCTAAACCAACAAAAAATGGAAAATATAATGTCAACAACTCAAGATACAACATTTTTTAATCTCACCGTCACCCTAGAAAACGGCGAGCCGTTTTTCAGTTATACCAATCACGATGGCACCCCTAAAAGCGGTGATGTTATTATTACTAAAAACTGTACCATCACGTACCAACTTATTGATCAAACGGGCAAAGGACTTAGATTTGTTGGCGCGGCTTTTATTACCCCATTTGACGGCATTATTGATGCCGTAAGCATCTGCAACAATGGCAGCTTGATACACTTAACCGATTTAGATGAAGTAGCAGGCAATACCAGTTTTCAGTTTGTGTTGTCGAACACCAGCAATACCTTATTGGTACTCAGCCCAGATCCTGAAGTTGTTAATCACCCAGACTAAATATTCGATGAGTTGAATATGACGAAAGCTCAGGCTTGCCCTGAGCTTTTATGCTGAACCACAGAGCAACATTAATCAATAACATAACCATTGCTAAAACGACTTGTGTTATCCAGTAGCATAACCCGAGGTTGGAGTTACCTTTTACCCGTTAACCGAACTCAAAAACCAATCATTTCTCAATAGACCGATGAACAAACGCCTGTCAAATAGCGGTCTCGCTACCTCCCTGTAACGGCTTACTATCTGTCAAAGATGCAATCAAATATAGCCGCAAAAAAGGCTATTTAAGCTAAGAACACTATCGATTTTAGTGAGACAAATCCTAAAAACCAGCAACAAAATCAGCTTGCATCCAAGGTACATGCAATAGAGTCAACTCAATCACAACAAATTCACACAATAAATAGCAACTTTAAACAGTTTAAAATCAACAATTTAAAAGCAGAAGGTTACCGAAAGGTAAATAAGCCTTATTCCTAATAAAGTGTTTGACATCAACAAGGGGTTACCAATACCAAACGCTTAAGGGAATGCACCATGTTTACCAATGATAAATTAACAGAACTCAATGCCACGATTTCTCGTGTGACTAAATTAACAGACTCATTTGCTAAATTTCCCCGTTCAATAAAAATACCATTGCGTCTTGATGATGAAATCCTATCCGACTCATCATTTACGGATGTCGCTTTTGATGCCACTTCAGCAAGTCATAATGGCAAAATGGCAGTAGCAGATAACCTACAAATTAGCACCTTGCTCAATGTGATCACGGCGATTTCAGAAGCGATTTTTGTGATTAACTCTGCCGGTGTGATTGAGATGATCAATCCGTTAGGCGCTAAATTATTCGGTGCCCCAGCCGAAATGTTAATAGGTCAAACTTGGACCGATTATCTACAAAGCCCTTTTAAAGATGAGTATCAATCTTTATTTTCCTTGTGGAATAGCGCCAGCGATGAAGCCAATAAAGTGACTCAGTTTAATCATGGTCCTAAAGAAATTATTATTAATCGCGCCGACAGCACGTTACTCGAAGCAGACTTATCATTGTCATGTTTACCGTCGATGCAGATAGGATCTGAGCCGTTATTTATAGGCATCATGCATAATCTCACTACGCATAAAGCCGAGTACAACAAACTGCGCCACTTAGCCCATACAGACAAATTAACCGGCCTTGCCAACCGTCACGCTTTTGATGATGCCCTGCAAACCAACTGGAACGACAGTATTAACCACGACCAACCGCTGTGTTTAATCATTATCGATGTCGATTATTTTAAAATGTTTAATGACCAGTATGGTCATGTTAACGGTGATAAATGTTTGCAAAAAATTGCTCAAGTACTGGCAGAGGTGCTCCCGTCTAACAATGCGATGGCTGCCCGTTATGGTGGTGAAGAGTTTGTGGTCATTTTGCCCAACAGTAACCCGTTAACAGCAGAATACATAGCCAAAAATATTCAACGTCGTATTAACCAGTTAAGCTTTACCGATATAGGGTTACCTGCACAAACCAAAATCAGTGTCAGCCAGGGCATTGCCTGTGAACGCAGTGGCCAATACCGCACGCCAACCGCACTGGTTTGCGCAGCAGACACAGCACTTTACCGTGCCAAATCAACTGGCCGTAACCGCATCAATATGAGTAGCTAAGAACGAATGTGAGAAAACCGCTTAATAACAGGTTTAATGAGTGGCTATAACGCGGTTTAGATTGGTTAGTTAAATAAAGTGATACTCGGTTGCAGTGTTAAAGTTCACCGAGCATTTAGGTACTGGCAAGGCCTACACCGAAGTGAAGACCAGCAGCAATAATCGTTAATGTAGATGTTAGTGTTAAGTTAGAACTAGCACGAGGCTAATGTGAGTCAGTAGGTTGAATGACAGAATTACGATTGGAATTGCTGTAACTGGCATAAAGAACCAATAACCCTGCGCCCAAATACATGGTTAAACTGTATACTCCAGCTACCGCAGCATAACTGGGCATATGCAGTAAACTGATGCAAATAAGCATTGCCATAGTGGAGTTTTGTAAACCTATTTCAATGGCCAACGTTAGACTATCTTTATGGCTTAATTTGAATAGTTTGGCAGTAATTACGCCCACCATCATGGCAAGCAAATTTAACAACATGCACGCAATAAACACCTCGTTAAAAGCATCGCTGATAATGTCACGTTCTTGAATCACCACCCCAGTAATCATCAACAATAAAAACACTAATGCAAAGCGCCTAAAATACACCTCCACCTTCACAGCCCAATCGCGATAATAACGCCGCACAATCATGCCAAACATAATCGGTAGCAAGGTAATCACCAATAAACCTAATGAAATGCTACTTAACGACACTTCAATATCATGGCTATCACTAAAATAGCTAACCGCAAATTGGATGATAAACGGCGCGGTAAAAACGCACACAATGCTACTCAGTGCAGTCAAACTCACCGACAAAGCCAAATTAGCCTTAGCAAGATGACTTACAACATTTGAGGTTGTGCCACCGGGGCAGGCAGCCAAAATCATTAACCCTATCGACATCGCTGGCGATAAGTCCATCAACAAACAAAGAGTAAAAGCCAACAAGGGCAACACGATAATTTGGCCAATAAAGCCGCCAATAATCGGCATTGGAGTTTGCCATAAACGTAAAAAATCAAATTGAGTTAAACTTAAGCCCATGCCAAACATAATGAAGGCGAGCGACAATGGCAGCAGTATTTCGGTAATAATCGAACCTGTCATAGGGAATTGCATCCTTGCTCGCTAAGCAGACTTAGCGAGTATCATAAGCATCAGTACAGAATACGTTCTTGCGAAATATAGCTGCATGAATACGGTTTTATCAAAATCAAACCGCCCTTTGGCATCGTTAACAGGCTTAATCTAAAAAGCTGTTATCTTGCGCCAACATGACCTGATACAAAGGTTGAAAATTACCCCATGTCACTAAATCTGAGCCATTAATTTGGCGAGTTTTAGTCGCAATGTCATGGCCAATCAATTTAAGTTCACCCGCCGCCTGTGCCAATAACTGGCTATGGCAGCAACTGTCTAACATGACAAAATTAGCCGTTGCCGCATCAACAGACTTGCCTACGGTAAGCAAACCATGATTTTGCAATATCACCGCAGCATGACCTTGTAGTGCCTCTGCAATCATATCGCCTTCAGATAAATCGGCGACCACGCCGGTAAAAGTGTCAAACACGCTGTGGTTTTCATAAAACATACAGGCATCTTGAGAGATAGGTTTAAGTAACTCACCTAGTGATGAAAATGCACGACCATAAGTAGTATGGGCATGGGCCACTGCGTTGACATCTGGGCGCGCATGGTGAATACGCGAATGAATCGCAAATGCGGCATTATTGATTGGGTGCTTGCCCTCCAAAATATTGCCTTTATGATCAACTCGCACTAAATCTGATGCTTTAATTTTAGAAAAATGCACCGCTAATGGATTAACCCAAAATGACTCAGGATCAATACAATCACGCAAGGTAATGTGCCCCGCTAATCCTTCGTCGAATCGATAATGGGCAAATACTCTAAATGCCGCCGCTAGACGCTGTTTTTCATATTGTTGTTGCTGC
>NZ_PJAP01000332.1:0-6697 GCF_002836795.1 Shewanella sp. 11B5
CATTGATAGACAAATGTTTAAAACCAGACATGATATTACCTATAAAAATGTACAAATAGCGATGTGCTTAGCGCCAGTTTGCAACAAGGGGTTGTATAAATACAACCCCTTGTTGGTGTACTGACTCATTAAGCCACAATACTGAGACAGTAAAGCTTAATCCCAGTTCAATATAACTTTACCTGACTGACCTGAACGCATTGCATCGAAGCCTTTCTGGAAATCATCAATACTAAAGTGATGAGTAATGATGGGTGACAAGTCTAAGCCAGATTGGATTAAGCTTGCCATTTTGTACCAAGTTTCGAACATTTCACGGCCATAAATACCTTTGATGATCAACCCTTTAAAAATGATTTTGCTCCAATCAATGGCCATTTCGCCACCAGGAATACCTAGCATGGCAATTTTACCACCGTGGTTCATGGTGTCTAACATCGCGTGGAATGCCGATGGTACGCCTGACATTTCTAAACCGACGTCAAAGCCTTCTGTCATGCCAAGTTCTTTCATGACATCTTTAAGGTTTTCTGTTGCAACATTTACTGCGCGAGTCGCACCCATTTTTCGGGCAAGATCAAGTCGGTATTCGTTTACGTCAGTAATTACAACATGACGAGCCCCAACGTGTTTACAAACCGCAGCAGCCATAATACCAATAGGGCCGGCACCGGTAATCAACACATCTTCACCGACTAAATCAAACGACAATGCAGTATGTACCGCATTACCGAATGGATCGAATATAGCCGCTAAATCATCTGGAATATCCGCAGGGATTTTAAAGGCGTTAAACGCTGGTAGCACTAAGTATTCGGCGAACGCACCGTCACGATTCACACCAACGCCTGAAGTGTTACGGCATAAGTGGGTACGGCCAGCACGACAGTTACGGCAGTGACCACAGGTGATGTGACCTTCTCCAGATACACGATCACCAATATTAAATCCACGTACTTCCTGGCCAACATCGACCACTTCACCGACATATTCATGACCGGCAATCATCGGAACTGGAATGGTTTTTTGCGACCATTCGTCCCAGTTATAGATATGCACGTCAGTACCACAAATAGCTGTTTTACGAATTTTAATTAGCAGGTCGTTGTGACCCATTTCTGGTTTTGGTGCATCGACCATCCAGATGCCTTCTTCAGGCTTTAACTTACTTAATGCTTTCATGTTGATGACCTATTTTAGTCTGAGCTATCTTTAGCGATTACTACGCGATGCTGTTATTAATCTATGCTTTCATTAACCAAGTTAGATTAGATAATGCCCATATCTTTACCAATACGGGTAAAGGCACCAATAGCATGATCAAGTTGCTCGCGAGTGTGCGCAGCAGACATTTGGGTACGAATACGCGCTTGGCCTTTTGGTACCACTGGGAACGAAAAACCGACCACGTAAATATGCTCTTGTAATAAACGGTTAGCAAAATCGCCGGCCAATTTAGCATCGCCAATCATGACAGGGATAATGGCATGGTCTGCACCACCTAAGGTGAAACCAACAGCAGACATTTGCTCACGGAAATAACGACTGTTTTCCCATACTGCTTCACGCAAGTCTTGACCCGTTTTTAGCATTTCAAGCACACGGATAGACGCACTAACAATAGAAGGCGCTAATGAGTTTGAAAACAGGTAAGGGCGAGAGCGCTGACGTAACCATTCAACGACTTCTTTTTTCGCTGCAGTAAAACCACCCGAGGCGCCACCTAACGCTTTACCTAATGTACCGGTAATAATATCGACACGATCCATGACATTACAGTATTCATGGGTTCCACGACCATTTTGACCGATAAAGCCAACTGCGTGAGAGTCATCGACCATCACTAATGCGCCGTACTTATCTGCTAGATCACATACACCTTGAAGGTTAGCGATTACACCATCCATTGAGAATACACCGTCAGTGGCGATCAAAATGTTACGTGCACCAGCAGCTTGGGCTGCAATTAGCTGAGTTTCCAAGTCGGCCATGTCATTGTTGGCATAACGAAAACGCTTAGCTTTACATAAACGCACGCCATCAATAATTGAAGCATGGTTAAGCGCGTCGGACACAATAGCGTCCTCTGCATCTAATAACGTTTCAAAAAGACCGGCATTAGCGTCGAAGCAAGACGAGTACAAAATGGTGTCTTCCATACCTAAAAAAGCACTTAGGCTAGCTTCTAATTGCTTATGTATGTCTTGAGTACCACAAATGAATCGTACCGATGCCATACCAAAACCGTGACTGTCTAAACCGGCTTTTGCTGCTTTGATAAGTTCAGGATGATTCGCTAAACCTAAATAGTTATTGGCGCAGAAGTTAATCACTTCTTCACTATTAACTTGAATCGCTGTTTGTTGAGCTGAAGCAATGATGCGTTCACTTTTGTATAAGCCATCGGCTTTTACATCGACAATTTGCTGATTAATTCGGTCGTAAAAAGAGGTAGATGCCACCTGTGTTCTCCTAAATATGGTTATTATGCTTATCCAAATCACGCAGTAAAACACCGCGATAAATGACAGGGTGTTTTGGAGTTATTGGCATTCTAACCTTTATTTTTGCCGCTCTACAGCGTTTTTTTTAGTCGTCAGACCAACATGAGTTAGATTAGGGGTATCGACTTACTCACATTAAAAAAACTAATCATTAACATGTAGGTGGCGGGATTTGAAAGGCGGGTGATAACCCTAAATTAATCCGCTAATAACCAATTCAATTGTAGTTGGTTATTAGTGGATTGGAAATTCTGTAATCGCTGCGAGGAAAACGAAATACTTCGCTTATATTTGTGCGATGCTATGGCGTTCTTGGCTGGCTATGTCTAAGTAGTGTTGCTCTAAACGACAAAATGTTGCGGTTGAAGTGGGAGTCGAGTAAGCCTGAAAAATCATCAATACTCTTAATAACCCGTCGTATAGTGTGGCTTTAGTGATGGTTGATGTACTAGATTGAGTTAATTGGTAGCTAATCCAGAAACTGACCATCATTTTAATGGTGTCGGCAAGCGCGGTTACTTTATTATCATCGACGTCTAGGAAACCGTCTTTTTTGAGTTTGCGCAGTACATCACTTGAGCGAGTCAGTACTTGTTGTTGAGCATGTAAGTAGCGTTTCTTTAGCGCATCATCACGGCTTAAAATATCGGCTAAGTTGGCATACATAAACCTAAACTGCCATAAGGTATAGAACATGGCATCAAAATAACCCATTAATAATTCAATCGTAATAGGCACATCATCATAAGGCTTAAAGCCTGACTCTAAATGACTTTCATATAGACTGAAAATTGAATTGATGATGTCTTCTTTATTGCGGAAGTGATAGTACAAATTGCCCGGACTAATGCCTAAATGCGCTGCAATATGGTTGGTGGTAATGCTACGCTCACCGTGTTCATTGAATAGTTCTAAGCTGGCAAAAATGATTTTATCGCGGGTTTTCATGTGATTTCCATATTCATTATTGACTTATTGTCGCTCAAATAATTCGTTAAGCCGACTTAATATGAGTATGTTAACATTGTGCTTATCTGACAAGCAAAAATCGATGACCCATCTTACATGAACCGTATTGTTTATTCTTTGTTCCTATATTTGTTGTTTCCGCTGGTGATTCTTTATTTAGCATTTCGTGCCATAAAAAGTGTCGACTATCGTAGCCGTTGGTCTGAACGTTTTGGTTTTGCTAAGGTAACCAAAACTGATGTGTTGATCCACAGTGTGTCGATGGGAGAAACGTTAGCGGCGATTCCGTTGATTAAGCAGTTGATGACTGCGCACCCAGATTACGTATTTACCGTTACTACAACCAGTCCAACAGGGTCTGCTGAAGTGACTAAAGCATTTGGCGATACAGTCCAGCATTGCTATTTACCGTTTGATTTTTCATATGCAATTAAACGTTTTTTACGCCAATTACAGCCCAAAGTGTGCATTATCATGGAGACCGAGTTGTGGCCAAACTTAGTCCACTTTGCAGAGCAGCAACAAGTGACTCTGATTTTAGCCAATGCACGCTTATCGCAAAAGTCCGCTGATAAATACGCCAAAAAGCGTCGTTTGGCTGTGCCGATGTTAAACAAACTCAACTTGATTACCGTACAAACTAAAGCTGAAGCCGAACGGTTTATTACCCTAGGAGTGACTAGTCAGCGCATACATGTGTGTGGCAGTTTGAAGTTTGATCTCACTATTGATCCCATCAAAGAACAGCAAGCCAACACGCTTCGAGCCAAGTGGGATCGGGTTAATTCACCTATTTGGGTTGCTGGGAGTGTTCACCCCGGCGAGTTTGAGGCCATTTTGAGTGCTCATAAACAGCTATTAGCTTGTTTCCCGAATGCATTATTGATTATGGCGCCTCGACATCCTGAGCAATTTAATTTAGCCGCTATTACCATTACCCAATCTGGATTGGTGTTAGCGAGACGTAGTATGAATGATGAGGTTAATAGCCAGACTCAGGTATTACTTGGCGACACTATGGGGGAGCTAGTGATGCTATACGGTACAGCGGATCAGGCATTTGTTGGTGGGACATTGATTAATAATGGTGGTCATAATCCGCTAGAGCCTGCTGCTATGGGGCTACCTGTGTATGTTGGCCCCAACCATTGGGATTTTGCTGAAATTACCCAATTACTTGCCGATGCCGGCGCATTGATCTGTATTAGCTCAGCAGATGAATTGGCGCAAGAATTACAAAATAAGTTTACCGATAGCCATATGTATCAATCCGCGTCCTTTGCTGGATTAGCTGTAGTTGAGCAAAATCGGGGTGCGCTTTTAAAGCAGTTTACCTTCATTAATGAACTCATCGTGTAACCTTTTACTGTTAGCCATTTGAACATAAACGTATAAAAATAGACGCAAGTTAGCGTCTATTTTTATCACTACCCCATACCGAGTTAGCTTTAGATTGGGTTGATGCTTTGATAACCGGCAAGTAATTGCAGCCAATACTGTTGACTAAATTGCAGCGTAGTCAGTTTAGCGTGCTCTTTGTTAAAAGAACGTAGCAAGCGGTCTAAATTGGCTTGTTGCCATGTAGGCTGTGGTGTACGTAATTCGCCTCGATCAAAATCAATCAAATAGAATTCCCCATGTGCCAGTAAGATGTTTTTGGCATTTAAATCGGCGTGATATACCCCACGCTGATGAAATTTGGCAATGGTTTCGCCTAATAAATACCATTGCGATTCTGTCATTGGGTTATGGCTTAAGTAAGCCACTAAATCATTTGCACCAGCAACATGTTCAATAATTATATCGGCTCGATACCATAAACCAAAACGTTCAACATTCGCCGCAATAGGGCGTGGAACCGCAAATCCTTCTTGATACAAAACTTCAAGGATCGCTAACTCTGCCACAGCACGGGTTCGTTGTAGGCCGGTATAGAAGTAGGCATCTCGGCTGAATTTTTCCATCATTCCACCGCGCCAATAATGGCGTAACACCCATGTTTGCGGGCTGTCCGAGTTATCGGTTTTGACAAACCATGTGGTGTAACGGCCTTTGGACTGACCCACCACTGCATTTTTTTCTCGCCAACCATCAACCGCGAAGTCTTGCGGTGCTATGTGTTGGGCAGTGGTTTCACACCATGCAATATGGCCAAGTTGGGTGTTTTTTATTTGCATCTAATTATCAATAGCATTGGTTAGATTGTGGATCGAAATAACATTATACCTTAAGATCACTAACTTGCCTTCACCGCCTTAATTCTTCACTCAAGCATATTGGATAATCAATGAAAGCTGACTTTAGTGCGATACGTTCATTATGTTTACTGCGTTTGTCTGCCATTGGTGATGTTTGCCACGCAGTAGCAATGGTGCAGGCTATTCAAAAACAGTATCCAGACCTGAGTATTACGTGGATTATTGGTAAGGTTGAATATCAATTACTCAAGCATTTGCCTGGGATCCAGTTTGTTATTTTCGACAAGTCCAAGGGCTGGCGTAGCTATATTCAGTTACGTCGTGATTTACAAGGCCAACGTTTTGATGTGCTGCTACATATGCAAGTTGCACTTCGTGCGACCATAGCCTCATTAATGATCAAGGCGCGAATTCGGGTCGGATTTGATAAGGCCAGAGCCAAAGAAGGCCAGTGGTTGGTGACCAATCACGCCGTTGAGCCATTGGCCACACCGCATGTATTAGATGGTTTTATGGGGTTTGCTAAAGCCATTGGTGTAGAAGACTTAACGCCAAGCTGGAATATTCCTGTACCACAAGCCGATACCGACTTTGCCAAACAACTGGTGGGCGATGATAAAGTCATGGTGATTTGCGCAGCAGCCAGTAAGGCCGAACGCAACTGGCTGCCAGAGCGTTACGCTGCCGTTGCTGATTATGCTATTACGCAGGGATTCAGAGTAATGTTGTGCGGCGGCCCAACCGCGTTAGAAAAAAATCTAGCGGATGTGATTCAATCTCATAGCCAACAGCCATTGGAGAACCAAGTAGGTAAGACATCTTTGACTCAGCTGCTTGCAGTGTTAAAACAAGCCAAGCTAGTGCTAGCACCAGATACCGGACCCTTGCATATGGCTGTTACTCAAGGTACGCCAGTGATTGGTCTATATGCTCACTCAAACCCAGGGCGAACTGGACCTTACCTTTATCGCCAGTACACCGTAAGTGTTTACCCACAAGTGATAGCCAAGCAATTTGATGCACCTG